>CAZUWO010000012.1:0-3515 GCA_964623995.1 uncultured Prevotella sp.
TGCCCTACTCCCGGTGTTATTGTCCATTTGGTCCCTTCTCCCTTGTATCTGACGGCAGGACGAGCCTCTGTGTCGGCCGGAAGTTGACTCTTTGGCAGAGCCGCAACAGTATCAGTATCGAGAGAAAGCCAATAGTCTGATGGCAAATATGCCTTATGCAGAGACAAGGTTATTGCTTTACCGTCATGCTTACGGGCAATAGCTATGGCCGAAATAACAGCTTCGCCGGCCTTGCAGTTAGGAAATGACAGCTGAAGGTTGCCTCCCTTGACGCTGACATTGGCCACTCGCTTGACTGCTCCCGCAAATCCTCCCTCAGTCCATGGGTCTACGTTGCGGGCGATTACTTTGCCATTGGCAGCCACATCAAACAGTCTTTCACCTTCACAGTCTATATTCTGACCGTAGCGGGCACCAAGCCAAGGCTCAGCAAAGTAGAGTTCTACTCGGTATTCGCCATCTGGCAAAGGGAAATTGTAACTCAACCGCTGACGCCCCCAACGGAAATAATTGAACAAATCGGGGTCATTGGTTCCCCGTATTACATTATGTGTATGGCCTTGGGATGCCAAAAACGGATTCAAACCGAAGTCCTGTCCCCAAGAATGGGAGTAGATTGAATCGTCTTGAGTCCAAAGTTGATTATAGGAATCGGTGTAAGCGTCGCCTCCACAGTTTATTCGGTAGAGATAATCATAACCTTTGGCACCCTTAATGAGGTCAATGTTACGGTCGGCAGCAAGGGGTCCACTCTTAGATTTGTCGCCTATCAAGTGATTTCTATATGAATAGAACAATTCTGTTGGCTGCTCCCATATTGAGAATACACCCTTAGAGTTGATTGGCCCCACCTTGTCTATGCGGCGAAGTGCCTCATCTGGCTGTACACGGCCGGGGTTTTCATGGCTTACAAACACCCATTGGAAATGGCCGCACACCTTGTCTTTTACGCTCAAGGCCTGCGTAGTCTTGAGCATTAGCAACTCTGCAGCTTTCTCTTCTGAACGTGGTGCGTTTCCATGAAGGCCAACTATGCGCCAAGCACCATATTCACCGTTGAGCAATTGTGATTTCTCTACAAGCTCATGACTGTATTCCGTAGGGTTGCCACCATAAGTTCCACTCCAGTTTTGTACCACATTCCAGTCGGTACCTTCACCCCCATTGCAAGTGGTTATGGCCCTTTGGCCTCGGCATGTTGGATCCATCTCACGTATTATGTCGCTACATTCGCGTGCAAAATCGGCAGGAAGAACACTTTCATTCTGCAATCCCCAAAGCACAACACTTGGAGAATTGCGACGCTCCTTTATCCATTGACGCAGCAATCGCTTGAAGTTGGCACGGAATTGTGGCGTATCGTACCATATATGAGCAGAGAACTGACTCCAGAAAGGAATGCCTTGCTCGTCTAATAGTTCTTGGAAGTAAAGATTATGGGGCTGATGGGCCTCGCGGAAAGCATTGAATCCGGACTGCCGAATCATTTTCACACGTGATGCTATCTGCTCTTTTGTCCACGCATGGCTATTGCCCATTAGGTGCTCATAGTCGCAAGTGCCATCTATAAAGAATGGTTTCCCATTGATAAAGAAGCGCCCGTCGTTGTCTGTTCTGTGAACAGGCCATGATATACTACGTATTCCGAACTCGGTGTCTGTCTGGTCTATCGTCCTTCCTTCTGAGTTTTTAACCATCGTTGCCAATGTGTAGAGATAGGGATTGTCCGGACTCCATAGTTCAGCTTTACTTATATGGGCCACTTGCCTTACGGTCTTTGTCTCATTGGGATTAAGCTCTATGTTGTCGGAAAGTCTGAAAAGAGCCTTTCCGAGCTTAGGATTCATCTTGCTGACAAGCTGTATTGTAGCCTTTTCAGAGGAATAATTATGAACCTCTGTATCTATGAACACACTGTCGCAAGAGGCATTATTCCATATGTGAACACCGAAAGGCTCAACTCTTTGGGTAGCAGTTTCGGTGAGATAGACATCCCTGTAGATGCCAAAAGGTTGGCTTCCTTCAGAAAATCCCCATTCGGCCGAACATCCACCGCATACCCATGGCATATCGGTTATCATTTCAGGATGTTCAACCAACACTTCAATGCTATTGTTACCGGTCTGCAAATGGTCGGTAACATCAAGCGTATAAGAAGTCCGCCCCACTCCTGTCCTGTCGTAGGCATGACCATTGAGTGTTACCGTAGCATAGGTTCCCACTCCCTCGAAAGTAATAAAGTAACGCTTATCTTGTTTCTTCTCAATCTTGAACGAACGACTATAACTGGCCGTACCATGCAGATTGCCATGCCTCATCTGACGGTAACCATAATAGTCGTCAAAGTTATGAGGAATGTTTACCGTGAATTCCTTTTTGTTATTGGCCAAAGGCTGATTGGCTGTAAGTATCTCCGCATGCCAAGAGGAGTCAAGACTGATAGTTCTTCTTACTCCCGTGGCCTCAGGGTCGGGAAAATTTACTAGGCTCTTACCCATAGGAACACTCGTGGCTACGGCTATACCACGCTGCCCAGCCTTGTTGACTGCACAATAGAAGTGGTAGACTATGCCATCAGACTTAACAACATAGCTCTTGTGAGCAAATATATCGTCGTAAGGTTTTGAGGGATATATGAGGTCGGTACCATCCCAATCTTGCCAATGAACAAGGTCGCGGCTTACAGCAAAGGTGTTGTATGCCCAATAGGAACGTGCCGGATTGAAAGCTGAAAAATAGAACATGACATAAAGAGGTTGCCCATCTTCTGACCTGAACTTTACAATTTGAGCATCTCCGGTTATCACTCCGGGCTGTTCATGGCTGAACACAGGGCTACCTTCGTAACGTTTCCAGTGAGTCATGTCGTCGCTCATGGCAATGCCTATACGTTCTGCCTTGAGGTTATTGGCCGGATTCACGCCTCCAGCATTATAGAACATGATGAATCTATGGCCAAGAGTGCGGGCCGAATCCTCATATACATTACTTTTATAGAGTACCAACTTCTCCCACCAACCGGCGTTCTTGTCGTCGTGTCTAAGTATTTGACGCGGCAAAGTGCCCCATTCGTGAGGCTCAGAAGGCGAGATTCGAGTCCAAGCCATACCTATATCGAGTGGCTTTTCGGCAGTTTCGTAGCCTTTTCCCTCACCTCCAAGATAGGTCATCCACCAACGGTTCTTGTACTTATTTATACTATATGAACCTCCCCAATTCCAATCGATGAGCGAAGGGAAGCCACCCCGTTGGTTCATATCCCAGCCTTTGGTTTTGTAAGACAATACTCTGCCTTCCTTGGTCCAATGCAAAAGGTCAGTACTTGTGGCCATCCAAGTTTCATATCCGCGTCCGTCGTTGCCATCTTTTCCATTATATACCACATAAGTCATAACCCATTTACCGTCATGACGGAACACTGTTGGACAGTCTATCTTGTGGAAATTGTCTGTCGGAGCTACAACAAGGCCATACTTATATGGTGTTTTTACCTCGTCATAGATTCTTGCCATTTC
>CAZUWO010000012.1:3525-6977 GCA_964623995.1 uncultured Prevotella sp.
AGAAACAGTCTGAGCAAACATTGTCGTTGAAAACGCAATGGCCACCAAGACTACTAAAAGCCGCATCATTATACTAAATAATTATAGATTCTTTTGATTTGTAATTTGTTAGTGCTGCAAAAATACAAAATCTCCGCTAAAGGACAAAACCTTTAGCGGAGATTAAATCAATAAAATGGACAATATCGTGCTTAATCCATATGGAACATCTCACGCAATTCTACTGTAACTGGCGAATTGTCGGGGTTCACTTCCATAAGATCAGCCATCATATCCCACCACTTTTGGGTTATAGGGTCGGTGTTGGAGTTGTCTTGTGAATTTCCCTCACCGGTGGTTTCCTGGTAGCCGAAAAGAATGTTGGTGTCGCGATCCCAATAGATAGAATAGTTGCTAACGCCTTGTTCCTTGATCATTTTCTTAAGTTCAGGCCAAATGCCCGCATGTCTTTTCTGGTACTCTTCCTCGCATCCGGGCTTGAGATACATTTTAAAAGCAAATCTTTTCATTTTTAATTATTTTTGGTTAGTCCTTATAGTCTATCTTAACAACAATGACCCGAAGGTGTTGATCCTTCTTTTTTGTACTTACTTTGGCTATATGCCAGTCGCAAGGGAAGAAAATGTTGAATCTGCCGGGCTTACTTTGAATTTTCTTATAAACGGTATAATCGTAGTGAATCACGTCACGCTTACCATCGTATTGGCAGTTCGGCCGGCTCGTTACATGATCAATAAGGGCAAAGCCCTCAGTTCCCTTTACCACATACTGGAAATCTATATGACGGTAATGGCTTTCACTACGTCGCTTTTCCAATGGCAGGTTCTCGCTGTCCTCTACACTTGCCACGAGCTTAGTGCCTTCTATGGGATGCTTTCCGGCGGGCAAAGCCAACAAATCAGTTGACTCGAGCCAACGAAACAGTTGCTGCCACTGCTCCGGATTGCGGTTGTACTGCCGCATAAACTCCACTTCGTTTACCTGAGAAGCCGGTAATGCCTTGGTAAAACCATTTTTCCAGACTCCGGACTTAACCCATTTGTGAGCAATCTTCACCGTATCGCTGGGATAAGGATTGGTGAATACCTGAGCATTGACGAAACTAACAAGTGCTATAGAAAACACTAATAACAACAAACGCTTCATTTTATTATTGATACTTTTAATTATTTCAAGACATTGTTATAAACCAACTGTCAATCGTAGAAAGCACTTATTCCGAATTTGTCTATAAGTGTTTGAGGCAGATTAGTATAGTCCGGTATCACAATATCGGAATATTTGGCTACCTCTGTTGCAGGATTGGTCGTTGAAAGCCCCACAACAAAGGCACCGGAGGCACGTCCCGACTTCAAGCCATTAAAGCTGTCTTCTAAAACAACTGAACTTTCATGGCCTACTCCCAATCGTTGCATGGCCCGAAGGTAACAGTCCGGCGATGGCTTAGATTCGGCAAAGTCTTCTGCTGTGAGTATAGCGGTAAACATTGACTTAAACTCCGGATGTTTATCGTACACGTTTTCCATCTTCGCAATATTTGAACTTGTAACCACAGCCGTAAGTATTCCGGCCTTGCCAAGACTATTTATGAAGTGCTCAAAACCCGGAATGTAGACATAATCCATGTCTTTCTCGTACTCGTCAAGAGCCTTCGTAATGTCTTTTTGGTCACTTTCGCGGCCAGAGAACCAATTATCATAAATCTGAGTCAACGTTGAGCCTTTTATTTTCTGAGCCAAATCGGCCCTGCCATTATAATAATGGCCGAACACTCTGCCCCAGAATTTAGAATAAAGAGGCTCGGTATTGAACACGACACCATCAAGATCGAAAAGTGCAGCCTTAAACATGAATTTTATTTATATTAGTTTTCGTGTTTTGAGTTTATTTCTTCAACGGTTGCAAAGATACAAAAATAATTCGTAACTTTGCCGTGATAAAACATAATAAATATATGGGCGACGAAAACATTATATTCAAATACTTTCCAAAACTCACAGAACAGCAACGGAAACAAGTTGCCCTCCTAGGGCCTCTCTACACAGATTGGAATCAGAAAATAAACCTTATTTCGCGTAAGGACATTGATAATCTGTATGAACACCATGTGCTTCACAGCATGGCAATTGCCAAAGCGGTGAACTGGAGGCCTAATACCAAGGTGCTTGACTTTGGCTGCGGCGGTGGCTTTCCTGGCATTCCGTTGGCCATTCTCTTCCCTGAGGTGAAGTTTACCCTTATAGATGGAACCGGGAAAAAGGTTAGAGTGGCCCAAGAAGTGGCCACATCTCTAGGACTTAACAATGTAACAACGCAGCATATACGTGGAGAAGAATTGAAAACAAAGTTCGATTTCATAGTCTCTAGGGCCGTAATGCCATTGCCAGACCTGATACGCATAGTGCAAAAAAATATAATTCGGAAAGGCAATAACGCATTGCCGAATGGCATAATAACGCTAAAAGGCGGTGATGTAACGCATGAAATACAACCCTTTCACAATATTGCGCAAGTGCAAGAACTGTCTGACTGGTTCACTGAACCATGGTTTAAGGAGAAGCATCTCATTTATATTCCAATGTAATTAATTAAATGTGGAGGAGAGTAAATGCTGAAGATTGAACGATTCGTATGCAACATGATTCGCGAGAATTGCTACATAGTGAGCGATGAAACTGGCGAGTGCGCAATAGTAGACTGCGGTGCTTGGTATCCGGAAGAGCGGAATGCACTGACCAATTACATTAGCCGAGAGTCGCTTACCCCCACTCTTCTGATCTCAACCCATGGCCATCTGGACCACAACATGGGCAACGACACACCTTTTGAGGCTTACGGACTGCGCCCAGTGATAGGTAGAGATGATGAGGAGCTATTAAATCATTTGCCGGAGCAAGCCCTTTCCATGTTTGGAATAAAACTTGAGGGCAACTATCCGCAGGCAGAAAGGCTAATAGATGAAGGTGATACAGCGAACTTTGGCAATCATAGCTTCACCGCACTTGCCACACCCGGCCACACAATGGGGTCTATATGTCTCTATTGTCCTGATGAAAATCTGCTCTTCTCCGGCGACACCTTGTTTCATGGAAGCATAGGACGAACCGACATGAAGGGTGGAAACATGTTTCTTATGACCTCAAGCTTGAGGCGATTGGCCCAACTTCCAGATGAAACACAAGTGCTACCGGGCCATGGAGAGCAAACAACAATAGGCTATGAACTTGCTCATAACCCCTATATGGATAGATAAAGCATGACAGAAAAGCCGGAAAAAATAATTCTTGGCATCGATCCCGGAACCAATATAATGGGCTACGGTGTAATAAGCGTAGTGGGAAATCACCCTAAACTTGTTGTGATGGGGGTCGTTGACATGCGGCGCGAACACGACATGTACCTGAGATTGGGCAAGATTTTTGACCGTGTAACGGGCATAATAGATTCATACC
>CAZUWO010000012.1:6987-40480 GCA_964623995.1 uncultured Prevotella sp.
ATAGAGGCTCCATTTTTCGGTAAAAACGTACAGTCTATGCTGAAACTTGGCCGCGCTCAAGGTGTGGCAATAGCAGCCGCAATACACCATAGCGTGCCAATACATGAATATGCTCCTATGAAGATAAAGATGGCAATAACCGGAAATGGGCATGCGTCCAAGGAGCAAGTTGCCGCTATGCTGCAGCGGTTGCTCAATATAAGCAATGAGCAAATGCCCGATTTTATGGACGCAACCGATGCTTTGGCTGTTGCATACTGCCACTTTCTGCAACTCTCCCGACCGGAAACAGGTGCAAAACACTATGGTTCTTGGAAAGATTTTGCGTTGAGAAATTCAGCCAGAATAAGCCAAAGGAAGACCGCGGAAACATTATAATGCGCAAAACAGAATACAAACGAACATTTACGAAATATCAACAACATGAAAAAAAGAATAATTCTGCTCATTGGTACGGCAATTATCAGCTTCACGGCAAATGCCCAACAGGTGTTTAATGAAATCTATAGCAAGGCTTATAAAGTGGCCTCCAACCCTAAAGAAGACCGTGAAGTGAGAAAAATAGAGTCATTTAAAGTTGACGCTCTTGACTATCTGCGCACACGAACTCTTGAGAATGCCAAGGGGGACTCTATCACTTCTGGCACTTATTCAAGGCTCGACTCGCTGGCATACTTCATGTACGACTATGTAAACCTATTCTCAAAGGAATACAGCAAGGCCGATAATAAGGGTAAGAACAAATGCATTAAGCTGTTCAGAGACTGCAGCTTAGCCTTGCCATTATATAAAGACACTGACGAAGACCTTGTACTTGCCTATTGCAAAAACCAAGGTTACATCACCCAATTCTCACTCGACACCGACTGGATTAAGGCCAATGCTGAAGTAAGACGCCGAATTCGTGAGCAGTGATTAAAGTGAGTCCGACGGATTTACGACAGGGTTATTTGTCTGCCAATAGGGCGATTGAAGACCTATTCGGAAAGAAGCAGTATGCGATAAGTGCTGCAAGAGATTTACAGTTAACTTCTCAAAAAGCGCCCCGAGCAGCGATAGCCGGAAAAATGGAACATGCTTACTATCAACAAAATCTCTGCCTTTAGCTGGTGGAATCACGGTTACGTTTCGCATTTGCAACAAAAGAACCAAGAAAATAATAAGAATACATAACTATGACCGGAATTATAGACCCAGCTTTTGCTGCCTAACAAAAGGTATTTTGCTGCGTAGAATTTATATTTTCGCTGCCTAACAAAATACCTTTTTCTATAAGATTACAACGTTACTAAGCCAACTTTAACCCCCTATACTGATAGTTTTCACCCCACATATTTAATACTATGGCCCCATAAACACAGCACTTTGGTAAGGTTCAAATAGTGTTATCGCCACTTACGCTGTGTATTTAGAGCTTCTTATATTAACGCTAGTTCTATACAAACAGGACCAATTGCTTGTCGATGGAACGTCCTACAGCGATTAGATGATTTTTGGAAAAAGAGCTTCAGGCAGCAATAGCCGGATGGGACTGTATAATATATGAATAATACATTTGACATATTTTGTGTACAAAATGAGAAAATTTTCAGAAAACTTTAAAATTGTTTGAAAAAACTTTCAAAAACATTTTGTGATAAGAAAAAAAAGCTTTACTTTTGCAATCGTTATCCTGAAAACAATCTTTTTACCTTAAAAGGAACTAATACCTATTGAAGATTTGGAGCGGTGGCCTGTGAAGGTAATCGCTTTTTCTTTTTATATACCCCCTCTATCTTAATGCAAACTATAAACAATCAGCCTCATCTTGTGGGGTTAAGATGAATGTTCAATGTTGCTTTTGCCAAGTGTACAAAAGCGCAGTAAGGCAAATTCAATTTGGCATAACACCACTTCAAAGCATTGATTCAAGCTTCTCAACGCTTATTTCAATATCTTTGGCAAATGAGGCGTGACTCTTCAAGAAATTGGAATTACCCTTCGACAATTCTCTATACAGTTCCTTGTTCATCTGATCCACATAGTCCGAAATGGCATATTCTATATCATCGCGCTGCCATTCCATGGTAGAGCGACGATAAACATTCCATTTCTGGTGCAAAAAGCTGTAGGCTTCCTCTATAGAATAATGTGGTATTTGAGCCATAAAAGATATGTTTATTACAGTCTAATCACCTGTTTCACGCCCTTGATAGTGCTTATTTTCTTCACCAGAGAATTGAGCTTGCTCGTGTCATCAAGCATAACCGTGAGATTACCACTGAAGAGCCCGTCGTGGCTATCAATGTTAATGGAGCGCATTATTATCTTCTCCTCCTTCGAAATTACGTTGGTAATGTTGTTCACAATGCCCAAATCATCATTTCCTATTACACGCAGCGTTATGGCATACTTACCTGTGCCTTTACCACTCCAACGGGCTTTAACTATGCGATAGCCAAAACGGCGACGCAGTTCAGGTGCGTTGGGGCAGTCAACACGGTGAATCTTGATGCCGCCATTAACTGTTACGAAGCCAAAAACCTTGTCACCATAGATAGGATTGCAGCATTTGGCAAATGAATAGTCCACTCCCTTGAGGTTGCGGTCTATAACCAAGACATCGTCATTGGTCTCAGGAAGCTCGGTTTTCTCAAGTTCAAAATTCTCTGCGCTTTGTGCTTTCTTTCCTGAGCCTTGTGTTTGTTGCTCCTGAAGCTCCTGATACTGGTCTATTACGTTGTTAACATCGAGCTGGCCAGATGCAATCTGTCTGTAGAAATCACTCAGTTCCTTGAACCCAAGTTTTTTAACAAGGTGAGACATCAAACCCTCGTCAAGCTCTATCTTTCGGTTCTTAAACCTGCGCTCTATCATTTCCTTGGCCAGGTTACCGTCTTTTACAAGCAAAGCCTTAAGGGCAAGACGTATTTTGGCCTTGGCTTTAGAGCTCTTCACCACATTAAGCCACTCTGGTTTTGGTGTTTGACTTGCCTGAGTCATAACCTCAACAGTATCACCACTATGCAGCTCGTGCCTGAAGCTTACGCTTTTGCCATTCACTCTGCCCCCAACACAGGTGTTACCTATATTTGAATGAATGTGATAGGCAAAATCTAGCACAGTGGCACCTTTTGGAAACTTGAGCAAATCACCCTTAGGGGTGAATACATATATTTCCTTCTCATAAAGTTCGCCGCGGAATTGATCCATCATCTGCAGACTGTCGCCGGCTTCGAGTGCCGATCTGATAGATGCAAGCCACTCATCCATTCCGCCTTCCGCCTTTATTCCCTTGTAGCGCCAATGGGCTGCGAGTCCGTGTTCAGCCACTTCGTCCATACGTTCAGTGCGAATCTGTACCTCTACCCACTTGTTTTCCGGTCCGAGCACTGTGATATGAAGACTCTCGTAACCGTTAGACTTAGGCACAGAGAGCCAGTCACGCAGTCGCTTTGGATTGGGTTGATACATGTCGGTTATGATAGAATAAACCTGCCAGCACTGCATTTTCTCTTTATCGGGTGGAGAATTAAGTATGATACGTATGGCAAAGAGGTCATATATACCCTCAAAACCACACTTCTGCTTCTTCATCTTCTGCCAAATTGAGTGAATAGATTTAGTTCTACCCTTCATGTGAAACTTGAATCCTGCCTCTGTAAGCTTTTGTTCTATAGGCTTAATGAATCGCTCAATGTAAGCATCACGAGACCGTTTGGTAGCATTCAGCTTATCCTTTATCATGTAGTAAGCATCGTGTTCAAGGTATTTGAGCGACAAGTCTTCGAGTTCCGATTTCAATTTGTAGAGTCCGAGCTTATGAGCTAAAGGAGCGTAAAGGTAACTTGCCTCTTCGCTAACCTCGTGCTGAGCTTCCTTGTTAGGTGTATCGCGTATTTGACGCATAAGGTTCACCCTGTCGGCAATCAAAATAAGTATTACCCGCATATCATCAGCAAAGCTAAGGAGCAAGTTTCTGAAGTTTTCGCTCTCTATTTTAGGGTTCTTGCTGTAAAGTTCATTTATTCTTTGAAGCCCAAGAATTATCTGAGCCACCTCTTTACCATACTTATCCTTGACCTCGTCAACGGTGATAGCGCCATTGTCTACCAATACAAACAGGACTATGGCAAGCACACTGTCGCGTCTCAAACCAATCTCTTCGGCTGCTATACGGGCTGTTTGCAAAGCCAAAAGCACTGGGTTTAGACCGAAGATGTTGCGCCGCAGAGCTCCCTTACTCAATGCATTATTGAGTTCTGTCTTAAGTTTCTGCTCGTCATCATCCTTCATTGTGGGGCCAATCAGTTGTTCCAGCCCTTCAAGCACAGTGCGTGCTTCGGTCAATTCTTCTTCTGTAAATTTGAGTTGTTCGTCCATTTGTCCTGTAAAATTCTTTTGCAAAGTTACAAATTTTATGTCAATCGTTTCGTGATTTAAGAAAAAGTAAGTATATTTGTGGCAACTAAACCATAATCAGACTATAACACCAAAACAATAATTATTATGCTATCAGAGAAAGATTTAAAGCAGATTGCCGCTAAAGGAATAACGGCTGAGCAATTGGAACAACAACTGGAAGACTTCAAACATGGCTTTCCGTTCTTGCGTATCGAGGCAGCAGCAAGCGTAGGACGTGGCATCATGGCTCCAACCGATGCCGAACGCGAGGCCTATATCAAAAAATGGGAACAGTATAAGGCCGAAGGCCACAAGATAGTTAAGTTTGTTCCGGCCTCGGGAGCAGCCAGTCGAATGTTCAAAAACATGTTTGCTTTCATGAATGGCGACCACGATGAACCTCAAACCGATTTCGAGAAGGAATACTTCAACAACATAGAGAAGTTTGCTTTCTATGGCGCACTCAACGAAAAGTGCAAGGAGAATGATGGCAAAACTATACCAGAGCTCATCAAAGAAGGCCAATACAAGGCCGTAGTGCGCAACATGCTGCTGCCGGAGGGTCTCAACTACGGTCAGTTACCTAAGGGACTGCTCCTATTCCACAAGTATCCTGATGGACCACGCACTCCTATGGAGGAGCATCTTGTTGAGGCAGCGCTCTACGCACAATCTGATGGAGAGGCCAATGTACACTTTACGGTGAGCCATGAGCACATGAACCTGTTTGAAAAGAAAGTGGAAGAGAAGGAGAATAAGTACGCAAGCAAATATGGAATTAAGTACAACATTAGCTTCTCTGAGCAAAAGCCAAGCACAGACACAGTTGCAGCCAACCCTGATAACACTCCTTTCCGCAACGAAGACGGTTCATTGCTGTTCCGCCCGGGTGGCCATGGTGCTCTGATAGAGAATCTTAACGAGATAGGGGCTGACATAGTATTCATAAAGAACATTGATAACGTGGTTCCCGATCGCGAAAAGCCCATCACCGTTACATACAAACAACTCATTGCAGGAGTACTCGTAAGCTTGCAGGAGCGTGCCTTTGCCTATCTGAGGAAGCTTGACAGCGGCCACTACAACCATAAAGACCTTGAGGAAATAATACGTTTCGTACAGCGTGACCTGTGCTGCCGCAGAACGGACATAAAGGAACTGGAAGACGCCGAGCTGGTTATCTACCTTAGAAAGAAGCTAAACAGGCCCATGCGTGTGTGCGGAATGGTAAAGAATGTAGGCGAGCCCGGTGGCGGTCCATTCCTTACCTACAATCAAGATGGCACGGTAAGCCTGCAGATATTGGAGTCAAGCCAGATTGACAAGAGTAACTCCGAATATCAACGCATGTTCAATGAAGGTACACACTTTAACCCAGTAGACCTCGTTTGCGCCACAAAAGACTATCAAGGCAACAACTTCAACCTGCCTGACTACGTGGACAAAACCACCGGTTTCATAAGTAGCAAGAGTAAAAACGGTAAAGAGTTGAAGGCTCTCGAACTGCCCGGACTGTGGAATGGCGCCATGAGCGACTGGAACACGGTGTTCGTTGAGGTGCCACTTGCTACCTTCAACCCCGTGAAAACAGTCAACGACCTGCTCCGCGAGCAGCATCAATAAGCCAGCCGGTACATAACTGCGCAATACGTAAAACCCAATAGCAAATCACGCTTTAATAGCAAAGCCGGCATTTGCCAACTGAGTTCTTAACGCAGAAAGAAAAATTTAAGCCTCGGACAGAGCTGACACTTCAAGTCAAAAGAAGAGCCTGCCCTGACTGGGGCAAAACATATGGTTTTACCGTAAAAACAAGATCCTTTTGCCACATAAATTCCGTAATCTGATTACAGAACAGCCGTAATCCGATTACGGAACTCTTGTAACGTCGTTACGGAACTTCTGTAACGAGATTACGAAAGTGCCGTAACACGATTACGAAAGCCTCGTAATTGTATTACAGCATACTTTTCTTTTGTTAACAATATTTTAACAAGA
Organism: uncultured Prevotella sp.; assembly: GCA_964623995.1. Classification (GTDB taxonomy): domain Bacteria; phylum Bacteroidota; class Bacteroidia; order Bacteroidales; family Bacteroidaceae; genus Prevotella. The sequence continues at coordinate 13,369 of CAZUWO010000012.1, forward strand.
AATCCTTCTGTAAAAATCACCTTGAACTATAATCTTTCCAATACAGCATAAGCTGCGGTATGAATGGAGAAAACTGCATGTTCAATTGGCTTCTATATACCTTAACCTACGCTTAAATGCCGACAAATAGAGCAATCCGGCAGTGGTAAGGCCAAACGGAAATGAAACCCAGACGCCTACAAGTCCCCATTTCAGGACGATGCCAAACAAGTATGACAGTGGCAAAGAAATGACAAAGTAGGCCAGAAAAGCGTAAAAAACAAGCGGCTTAACGTAACTTAGCCCCCTAAGACTATTGCCAAACACTATCTGAGAGCCATCTCCGAACTGATAAACCACAAAGGGCAGAATGGTTAAAGCTACAAGTTGGCTCACCTCTTTGCTTGAAGTGAACAGCGAACCCAGTTCATGGCGCAGGCCGAATATCACAGAACTTACTACAAATCCCATAATAATAACTATCTGCATGGCCGCATAAGCATTGCCACGGGCAGCCTTCCAGTCGCGCTGACCAACGGCATTGCTTATCCTTACCGCAGCTGCGGCACCTATGCCGTAGTAAATCATGTAGCCAAGTTGGCTTATAGTGAGCATCACTTGATGGGCCGCAAGAGCCGAAGTGCCTATCCAGCCTACGATGATACTGGTTAGACTGAAAGCCGAAGTCTCCATACCCATCTGCAAAGCCAATGGCCCTCCCAGCTTGCAAAGATAGGTAAAGTCTTGCCGGTTCACCTTTCCTTTCCTGTAACCATTGGCATATTCGCGATATTTTCTTGCGAAACTGAATACCATTATCATGGCTATGGCCATCAATATGCGTGAACAAAGCGTGCTCAAGCCTGCACCTACTATCCCCATCTCGGGCGCTCCAAATTTTCCATATATTAGTACCCAATTGCCAAATATGTTGAGAAGATTGCCACCTATTATTACCCACATAGATAAAGACGTATCTGTTATGCCGTCGGCGAACTGCTTAAATACGTTGAAAAGGCAGACAAAAGGAAGCGAAGCGAGCAACACAAGGAAGTAAGGACGAATAAACGGAAGCAATTCTTGTGGCTGTCCCATTGAGCCGATAAAGAGATAGAACACCGACATCAGCGCCACAAGCACCAAGGCTAGCAACAAATTGGCCACAACTGCATTACGAATCATTTCGCCAATCTTCCCAGTTTCGCCCTTTCCGTATAAGGTTCCAACCGTAGGAGTAACAGCATAAGAGAAGCCGAGGGCGAAAATGATGACCAGATTGAACATGTTATTAACAAAGGCTGCGGCGGCAAGCTCTTCTGTTGAGTGATGTCCTATCATCAGTGTATCGGCAAACGCAAGCACAATTGAGCCGAGTTGACCGATAACTATGGGCAACCCAAGCATGGTGAGTGGGCGATAATAGGATGTATAGAACTTCATTCCTACTGACAATATAATTTACTATTACTAGCCAAGTTAAATTTAAAATGGGTTGCAAAATTACATTTTTTCTATGACATACACAAGGCTTCTGCATACTTAACGGGACTATCCCAGTCAGGAAACATGCCAAGTTGCCGCCTCATTAATTAGATAACTGGTTTCATAAATATGAAAACTAAAAGATACAATGATCCCGAACGGCCCAGTTGCCGTTCGGGATCAAAAACAATTGACTATATGCCCTTACCGGCTTAAGGCCGGCAGAAGGGCTCTAAGTTATAAGTATTTACAGCACAATGCCATTATTTCACTATTGCCAGATATACTATATCGTGGTCTGTTCGGTTCTCCATGTAGTGGCTATGGCCATCAGGACAATAGTGAACCTGGCCCACACGGCAAGTCTCTATGGTGTCATCATAGTGGAAAGTGGCCTCTCCGCTTATCACAAACACTATTTCGCAATTGCCATTATGTGTGTGCAAACCGCTTGTAGCACCAGGACGGAGTGTGGAATACATTATTCTGGCACTGCCGTCTTCATAGTTGCGGGTGTCCAAGGCACCCTTACCTCCCTTGAAGTTCATCTGATGAACCTCGGGAATCTTGTCGAAATCTATAATCATAAGCCTTGTATGGTAAAAAAGTTAGATTAATCCTTACGCTTCCATATATTCATAACCTTGCGGCGAATGGCCACTTGGTTGACTATTGTTACCAAAACAAAGAGTACAATACCTATACCCAGTGCCGGCAGAAGATTGCCATCGTCTATTTCAGGGAACAGAGATATAATCACTCCCATGTAATAATTGCGGACGAAGAACAGCAAAACAAGCGACATCAGCAGTACTGCCACGTTGAGCCCTACGGTCAACAGCTGATAGGGCAAGGCCACTCGGCCCGGACTATAGCCTATAAGGAGCAGATTTTCAAGCTTTGACGAGTTCTTCTGTACAAGCAAATAGATGCTTAACATCAATATATAGAAACTCAAAATGCTAATAACGAGACCTATGGCCATTACCAACGCCACTATCATCTTTAGGAAATAGGTGGTCTTCTCGGCATCAAGCTTGTCTGTTTCCACCTCATACCCCTTATTCTCCATAAACTTTGTTATGTTATCATCGGCCGGATTGCTCACCTCAACAAGCAGTCTCGTAGGATCGCTCTGTGAGTTTGGCGCATAGTAACCATTGCTCCAGTCCATGAACGACTGCGGAACAAGGATACTGTTGAGTCTGCTAGAAAGGCCCACTACCCTGCCCTTGAATGTGTCTTGATGCCCATTGCCATGAATAAAGAGTTTCAAATCAATCATTCCCATAAGGCCATCACTTATCTTTGGCAGCGAATGGCTTTGGGCATAACCAAAATTGTACACATTAATATAAGTACGTGGCAGGATTATTGGCACCTCATGCTGGCCCTCATTCCACTTCCATTGAGTCAACGGAACGTCGACGAACTCGTCGGGAACACTCTCAAGGAAGAGCTCGGAGTTAAGAATCTGAGTTCCGCTAACGCCCATCGCGGCGTTAACTTTGTACTCTGTCGACGTAAAAGCACCAAGTTTCTTTATAAATTTCTGCTTTTTCACTTCGTCCTGCTCGGTCTGCGAGAACGACGTTGTACGCCCTGAGATAGTAGAAGTTGTCCCTATGCGCTTGCTCATTATCAGGTAATCGGCCTTCATAAAGCTGTCTCCTGATGTGAAAACCGGCAAAACGTCGTGATAGAACTGAAAGCCCAGCATTACGATAAACATACCAAAGAGGTTGGCAAAGAAGAAACCAACAAATTGAGACACACTTATATGCTGACGAAGTAATTTCCAAACTAATTTCATTTGTCTGCTGCTGTTTTATTTTTACTGTAGTCTTTGGCGGCTCATAGCTTATAAGTCGTCTCGTAATCCAAGTCCATGTGCTTACCAATGGAGGTTACTATAACGCCTGCACCTTGGGCTTTAGCTTCCTTCATCATTATGTTTCCCATTATACGGGAGTTGTTATCGTCGAGATGGCTTATGGGTTCATCAGCCAATATGAAATCAAACGGCTGTACAAGTGCCCTTATCATGGCCACGCGTTGCTGCTGTCCGAACGACATACGGCCTATTTTGGCGTCAAGTTTGTCTCCAATGCCCAGCATTTCGAACCAGTCCACTATTTGTTTGCGCGTTTTGAAGCCGGTCAGGTTGTTCTTTATTTCCACGTTTTCCAGTGCTGTCAGCTCAGGAAAGAGCCTCAATTCTTGGAAGAGATGAGAAATATGCCTTTGCCGAATGTCGACCCAATCGGCTGTTTTCAGCCCTATCACATCACTGTTGTCAAACAACACCTTGCCGGTATAATCGTGTCTATAGCCTATAACATAACTACAGAAGGTGCTTTTGCCCTTTCCGCTCTCGGCTTCTACCAGATAAAGGTGCCCCTTATTGAAGCTTACAGATTGCCGCCACACCTCACTCTTTATGTCGTTGCGCCCATCAAATACATGAGGAAGCACATTTTCAAATTTTATTTCTTGCATAGTCTTTATCATTTCATTGTGTAAACCACATAATCAACATTACCAAACAGTGGCTTCAAGAACGTCTGTACCATGCTCATGGTATCATTATTGGCCGTTAATGATTTCAATTTTATAACGGTACCAACCTTCTTTCCTTTAACAAGCGAAGCCACTTCGGCCGGTATCTGTACGGCCGATGGCATAAGAAGTGACTTGGCTTGAGCATCGCTACTGCCACTATAGAACTTCATATTTGGTGAGACTCCGAAATAGAAGCTCAATTTTCCATCAGTGTAAGTATAGAAATTAGGGCCGGCATCGGTGAGTTTACCACCTGATGGCACACTCTTCTTCCAGTAATCAACATCATTCAAGAATTTGGAATCGCGCAAATCGGCTCCCCACATCAACTGAAGATTTGAATCAGAGTAGCTTGGCACGATTACAGCCATGTCACCATCAACGCTGTTTACTATCTTATTAATGTCTATTACGGTATTAATGCCCGACATAAGTTGTAATAACATCTTGTCTTGCTGCATTAGTTTGATAAACTTAGAGCCATCAACATTCATGAAAAGCCCCAAAGTGGCATCGGCAGACATGGACGAAAGAAACTCTCCCTTTATTGGCCGATAATCGTTTCTTGCCGATTGAAGTGACTTGTTTATCTGCGGATTGTCAGAATAAGTATCACCTTCTATTTTCAGAATATTATTTTTAGCTGATTCTATTGTTGCCGCAATAATCACATCAGATGGAGATGCGTCCTTAGGAGCGCCAAGAACAATGGGTGCTACAAACGATTCCGGAAGTGCATCAGCCTGAGCTACTAACGCAACAGCAGAGTTAAGCGTTTCCAATTTGGTAAAAAGAGGTGAATTTTTGGCTCCATCATCCTCTTCTTGACTGAGCAACCGCATCTCAGTACGCATTAGTTCTGCTTGGGCCGTAGCTGTAGAAGGTCCCATGATTAATATAGTTGACGAACTCACTCCTACAACCCACGCACCTTTTAATACTGTAAACACATTATCACGACGTTCTACCGGCATTTGACAAATGTGCTTTTCAGCAAGCCTCTTAAGCCATTCCTCTGTTTTATCTTTATCGCTCACTTCTGCCGAGAAGCCTATATTGCCATCGGGTGACTCAAAAAGATATATAGCTTTTGATGTATTCAGTCCACAATCGGATAAGTTTTCAACTCCCAACACGTCAGCAACAGTCTGCGCCAACTTGCTTTTTTCTCCGCCTGAATACATCTGAGAAGCGTCTATTTTTACTATAGCCGTGCTTCCTGAGGGTATAGAATTGATGTAATCATCACCAGAACACGACGTAAGGGCAATGATTGAAGCCAACAATGTTAAACTGAAAAACAATCTTTTCATCATAAATAATGTATCAGAAAACCATCAAACAATTCTTCTTGCCAATTGGGCCATGACCACAGCTTGCAGTGCCGCCGTTTCGGTTCTAAGCCTACTGTGACCCAAACTTACACTTTTGTATCCCTTATTCATTGCTTCACGAACCTCATCTATAGAGAAATCACCTTCCGGACCAATCATTATGGTTACGTCTTTTTCTTCTGCTGGTATTAAAAGCTGTTCCATCAAGTCGGCCTTAGGTATTTCTTCGTAGCAGTGACAAATAAATTTTCCACCTTTACGGGGTTTATCTATGAAATCGGAAAATGCTGTCATGCCATTCACTATAGGCTTCCAAGGCTTGCGACTTTGCTTAACCGCCCCCACAACTATGCGCTCCAATCTGTCTGTTCTCACTTTTCTACGCTCTGAAAAACGGCAGTCCAACATTGTCAACTCGTCAAAACCAACCTCAGTAGCCTTCTCAGTTAGCCACTCTGTACGTTCCATCATCTTAGTGGGAGCCATAGCTAAATGAATCTTACCACACCAATCACGTTGTTGAGGCAAAGGTTCATCAATGGCATAGAAGCAATTATGATTGCTAACCATGGTAAGATGGGCTCTAAAGAACATTCCATTACCATCGTCAAGGAATATCTCGTCGCCCTCTTTTAGACGTAGAACACGCGACGCATGCTGCGCTTCTTCTTCTGGAAGTTTGTCTGTTGAAGCAGCATTAGGTACAAAAAAGAATCTACTTTCCTTCATGTTCGTTACGTTGCTTCAGCTCATCGCGCAGATAAGAAGCCAACTCGTAGTTCTCATCGGCAATGGCTTTCTCTAATGCTTTCTGCAACATTGTTTTGCTTAAGGCATTCAACGGAAGTTGCATGCCCGTGGAATTAGGATGATAAGTAGAACTCTGCCGTGCAAAAAGGCCACTACTGATAATAATGTCCATATCGGTTATCAGCGACAAGAGTATGCCATCTGAAGCCCGAATGGGAATCATGGTAAGCGTTTCCCGGTTGGTTAAGGCCGCATTATACTGACCGTCGTCGACCGAGAGTATTCTTAGTTCATAGTTATCCTTATTTATATCAGGGGCTATTCTAAGCAAAGCCTCGGGCAAAAGCCTTGGTGTAACGGGCACAGGGTGCAGCCTGAGCATGAACTGATACTGCATATTGCGATCGCAAACAATGGCAAGCTGCCGTTGCTCTTCCTCATCCGTGAGCAGAATCATGCTCAAGTCGTCTATCCCAACTATCTCTGTTATTCCCTTAAAAACAAGTTTTATGTTATTCATGTTGCTTTTTGCTGAACAAGAACCAGAATGCTAATGCAACGACAAGGGCAAATCCGGCGAATATAAACCAACATGCCTGCCAGTTGCCAAGTAAATAACCGTTTTGGAAAGAGCAATAATGGTTGACCACTTCACCTGCTGCCAAGGTGCCGATTGTGGCTCCAAGTCCGTTTGTCATTAGCATAAACAAGCCTTGAGCAGATGCTTTAATGGAAGGATCGCACTCTTTGTCGACAAACAAGCCACCGGAAACATTGAAGAAATCAAATGCTACACCATAAACAATGCATGACAAAATGAACAAGAGAACGCCTGGCATTGTTGGATTTCCCAGTCCAAAGAACCCGAAACGGAGCACCCATGCTATCATGGCTATGAACATAACAACCTTTATTCCGTACCGCTTCATGAAGAAAGGTATCAGCAATATGCAGAATGCCTCACTTACTTGAGATATCGAAGTGAGCAAAGTGGCATTATTGGCTGCAAATGATGAAGCTATCGCTAGATCTGTACTGCCCTTAAAACTCGTAAGGAATGGACCGGCATAGCCATTTGTCACTTGAAGCGACATGCCCAAAAGAGCCGAGAAAATAAAGAATAATGCCATGCGCTTCTGCTTAAACAGCTTGAAGGCATTAAGACCAAAGGCCTCGTAAAGCGATTGTGCCTTCTTCTTTACCAACTCACATTGAGGCAGGGTGAAAGAATAAAGGAAGAGCACTATGCTCATAAATCCTGATACGAAGAACTGCATATAAGTGTACTGGAACTTATAATCGTTCTGCGAAAGTGCAAATGAGAAGCCGTCAGAGTCGAGAGTTGCGCAGTTTACAAACCACATTGTAGCTATGAAACCCACTGTTCCGAGCACACGAATGGGCGGAAAATCGCTCACGGTGTCGTAGCCATGCTTCTTCAATAAGGTGAAAGCAACCGTGTTGCTCAGTGCAACTGTAGGCATGTAGAAGGCAACACTCAACGCATAAACTGCTATAAACAAGCCCTTATTGGGCAGCTCGTTGCCGTAACCCGCCTGCCAGCCAAGGTAGCAACAGTACATCATGGCTGCACCTGCTATAAGGTGGCAGATGCCAAGCATGCGCTGTGGCTGGACATACTTGTCGGCCACGATGCCTATAAGTGTAGGCATAAAGATGGAAACTATGCCCTGTAAGGCATAAAACCAAGATATTTGCGCTCCCAAACCAGCTGATCCAAGGTAGTTACCCATGCAGGTTAGGTATGCTCCCCAGGCAGCATACTCCAGGAAGTTCATTATAGACAGTCTTACTTTCAGATTCATTGGTTTTTGTATATTATTTGAACTGAATGCAAAGTTACTTGATTTTATTAAAACAGCAAAACGCTATCTAATAAAAATCCCCCTCATTATAAAATAATAAGGGGGATTTTTTATATATTATTCTTTATGATACGTGCATCAATAAGCATCGCCTTCATCATCGTCATCCGACACATCTGCGGCCTCAAGACCCAAATCTTCAGGCGACGGATCAACAGTAGTACGATAGCTTTCTTCAGTAAGCTTGTCGTCATCAAAGGCATCTCCGTCCTCATCTTCGTCTGAATAGTTGTCTTCCGGCAGATTATCATCTTCCTCATCCTCATTGTCATCATCGCTACGGGAGTTGTCAAAATCGAACGAAGTATGCTTTATGGCCACAACGGGCTTGGCCTTTACGAATATAGCCTCGGTCCAAGAACCCTTTGGAATCTCCAGCACTTCGTAGCCGTCAGCTACCTTCCGCTCATACAAACTACCCGGTTTTTTGAGTCGGTCTGTAGGAAGCGTGGTTGTGCTGACATCAAATCCCGACTCAATAATATCCTGAACGCTTTGCTGAAGGCTCTCCCAGCCACCACCAAAGTTACGATCAAGAACCTCAATAAGCTTCGAAGCCGTTATGTGCCTTATGTTTTCGTAAGTCAAATCATTTATGCGCAGAATGCTTTTCTTCTTCACTGCATACTTATGTTGAGCGGAATCAGCCCCTGTAAGAGACCCGACCTTGAAGCCACGGTCCTCATACTTGGATATAACAACAGGCTTATCAACCTTAATTTCCTCAATATTAAAAGCGCTGCGAATTATATCAAGATAGCGCGAAATATTGTCACGGGCATCCGAATCCTTGCTTGCAAGGCGCAAAAGCCGGAACACATCGTTCTCCTGAATATCCCAAACGTTGTCTTTGTTAAGTGTTTTAAGAGTTAAAGCCTTATTCTTCTTATTTGTGTCCATATTTAAAATCAAACTCGATAATGTTCTTTGTTGCCGTGCAAAATTAAATACTTTGGACGGAATTAGCAAACTTTTATTATAAAAATCATCGCAATCAAACATATAGTTTGTCCAAAGCACAAAAAAAACATCTTTGTTTTGGCGTTTCAGATTAAAAGTATTAATTTTGCATCACATTTTAAACAATACCGAGGTTCGGTAGCTCAACTGGATAGAGCAACTGCCTTCTAAGCAGTAGGTTACGGGTTCGAGTCCCGTCCGAATCACAAAATGTATTTACAAGCTGCCCTTTCGGGCAGCTTTTTATTTATTCGTAGGCTCTGTCTTCAATGAGAGAGAAATCGCATTTATCACGATTCTTTGAGAGTCTTACTTTCCAACAACGCCCATCTGTAGTATCAAGTACACGGATAACAGTATATTCGTTATTTCCTATCAGAATTCTGTATCTTCCATTCTGGGTGGGTGTACCATTAATAAGGTCTTTATCGTTTACATAAAATTTATATAAAGGTGCAGTATATGATTGGTTGTTAAATTAAACATGTATTGTAACGTTCCTGTCTGTGTGTCAAAAACCAGTTGCTCATTTAGGTCTAATGCAATCATTTGGTATCTTACAGGATTTATAGTATTAATCTCAGTAGATCTGTATTGCGCATTTACATTAATGGAATAAGATATTACAAAAAGAAATAAGAGGATGATTTTCTTCATAATTGTATTGTTTTAATTGTTATGGCTTGTTTTTAGTCTATTTTGCCCGGTTCCTTAGCAAGCTGTGCACTTCTAATAAATCGTCATTTATTGTACTCATATTCAAAATATTTTGTTATTAGTTGCAAAGATAGTACATTTTTTGAATAAAAACAATTTTTCCATAAATTATAGCTTTACATCTTGTATTTTGTAAGCATCTCCGCATTTGTGTAGACGCCTACGAACTTGGTTAGAATTCTGTCCGAATCACTGTTTTTCACACTTCTTTCCCAGATATCTTATTATAATATGTATGAAAGAAAACTTAATTTCTTTTTAAGTTCTTCATCCCACTGTTTTATGGCAATGAATAAGAGAAAAAAGCCATACACTGTGTAAGATTCATCACTTTTTGTACACAATAATAGAATAGTGCCGCAAAAATGATTTATTTTTCCCCATAAGGAAGATATAATTTTAGTACTTTTGCGGTAGATTTTAAAATGTAAAACTAAAAACAATGAGAAAGCAAATCACAACTGTATTGTTTCTATTGCTAACATTGGCCATTACGGCACAAAACAAACTACCCTACCAAGACGAAAGTCTGTCGTCGCTGGAGCGTGCCCGCGACCTTTGCTCCAGATTGACTTTAGAGGAGAAAGCATCACTTATGCAAGACTTGTCGCCTGCCATTCCCCGTCTCGGAATACCGGAATTTCCGTGGTGGAGCGAAGCTCTTCATGGCGTAGGGCGTAATGGTTACGTTACGGTATTTCCCGCAACTATCGGTATGGCCGCAAGTTTCGACGACAGTTTGCTCTATAATGTATTCAATGCTGTAAGCGATGAGGCCCGCGCAAAGAACAATGAGGCTCGCCGTTCAGGCCAAATCAAGCGCTATCAGGGACTTTCCTTCTGGACACCAAACATAAATATATTCCGCGATCCACGTTGGGGACGTGGCCAAGAGACCTATGGTGAGGACCCATACCTTACCACAAGGATGGGATTGGCAGTGGTAAAAGGACTTCAAGGTCCAGAGTCGACCAAATACAGAAAGCTCCTTGCCTGTGCAAAACATTTTGCAGTACATAGTGGTCCGGAATGGAACCGCCACTCTTTCAACCTTGAAAACTTATCGCCACGCGACCTTTGGGAAACATATCTGCCCGCCTTTGAGGCCCTGGTAAAGGACGGTCATGTGGCAGAAGTTATGTGTGCCTATCAACGTATAGACGGAGAGCCATGTTGCGGTAACAGCCATTACGAGCAACAAATACTGCGAAACGAATGGCATTTCGATGGTTTGATAACCTCAGACTGCGGAGCCATAAGCGACTTCTGGAAGAAAGGACACCACGAGGTTACGCAAACAGCAGCACAAGCCAGTGCCAAGGCCGTACGTTCGGGCACCGACTTGGAGTGCGGAAGTAATTACAAAACTCTGCCTGAGGCGGTAAAGGCCGGCGAAATTACCGAATCAGAGATTGATACAAGCCTTATCAGACTTCTAAGAGCCCGGTTCGAGCTGGGAGATTTCGCCTCCGAGACTGAGAACCCTTGGAAACAAGTTCCATCTTCGGTAATAGCAAGCAAAGAACACAAGGATCTGGCCCTCAAAATGGCCAATGAGAGCATGGTGTTGCTACAGAACCGTGGCAACATACTACCGCTCGCCAAGAGCGCTAAAGGCATAGTAGTAATGGGACCAAATGCCAACGACTCCATAATGCAATGGGCCAACTACAGCGGAGTGGCCACAGAGACATCTACTGTACTGAAAGCTGTGAGGCAAAAGATTGGTAACGTGGACTATGTGCGCGGTTGCAACCTCACAAACTTCCAGGTAGACGAGAGCCTTTGGAACCAAATGAAGTTCAAAGGGAGCAAAGGCATGAAGGCCACTTACTGGAACAACGATGCGATGGAGGGCAGACCTGTAGCTACAGCATGGTTCTCTGCACCTGTCAATCTGAGCAATGGCGGTGCCACAGTGTTTGCTCCAGGCGTTAGTCTCACCGATATGTCGGCCACATTCGAAGGCACTTTCGTTCCAACAGAATCTGGAATTGTTACTCTGAAAGGTGCTTTCGACGACGGAGCACGTATCTACGTTAACGGAAAAGTGGTAAGCGACATGTGGAAACCACGTAGTAACATACAGCATTTGGATAAGGATATAAAGGTAGAAAAAGGTAAAAGCTACGATATTAAGGTAGAATACCACCAGCTAAAGGATATGGGCATTGTGCAATTTGACGTTATACACAAAGCCACTTCTAATGTAAACGATGTTGTTGCTTCCGTAAAGGATGCTTCAACCGTAATCTTCATTGGTGGCATAAGTCCAAGGGTTGAGGGCGAAGAGATGAAAGTGAACGAGCCAGGATTCAAGGGTGGCGACCGCACTGATATAGAATTGCCACAGGCCCAGCGTGATCTTATCAAGGCCTTGCACAATGCCGGCAAGAAGATCGTTTTTGTCAACTGCTCTGGTTCGGCAATAGCAATGGAGCCGGAGACAGAAAACTGTGATGCAATACTGCAGGCCTGGTACCCTGGAGAGCGTGGAGGAGAAGCCGTTGCCAACGTTCTGTTCGGCGATTACAACCCAAGTGGCAAGTTGCCTATAACATTCTACCGCCACACAAGCGATCTACCCGACTTCCTTGATTACAGCATGAAGAACCGCACCTACCGCTATTTCGAGGGCAATGCACTGTTCCCGTTCGGCTATGGATTAAGTTACACCAAGTTCAACATAAAGCCTACCGAGATAAAGAACAACAAATTGCAAGTTGTGGTTACCAATACCGGAAACCGGCAAGGCACTGAAGTCGTTCAGATGTACATAAAGAATCTGAGCGATGTAGGTGGTCCAAAGAAGTCGTTGCGCGGATTCCAGCGCGTTGACTTGCAGCCAGGAGAGAGCAAAACCATTGAATTTGACTGCATTGACACGAAAACCCTGCAAACATTTGACCCAAATACCAACACGGTAAAGTTTACCGGTGGCCAATATGTCATATATGTTGGCTCGTCAAGTCGCGAGGCCGACCTTAAGACAATAAGTATAAACGCCGACCCGCAAAAGTGAAGCACAACTTCAACACATAGCTTTTGAACCATGAGCTTATTGCCATGGCCATCCTGAAAAGGAGCATACCCAAAGCGAGTGTGCTCCTTTTCTAATTGATTATCAGTATGTTCAATCCACAATAATACAGAAACTTAATGCTAAAGATTTTGTTTTCAAACATCAATCTTTCCACATAATTGGATTACGGAACTTCTGTAATCTCATTACGATCATACTGAACAGACATTACATAATAAACATAATGACTTTCAGCTTATCATATAGTTTTATCATTATTGTTCTCCTATCTCTTCAACCCTGTCACGACACTGCTCCATAAGCCATTTCGGTGTGCTCGTAGCTCCACAAATGCCCACCGAACTTATGCCACAGAGCCACCGAGGGTCTATTTCGAGAGCGCTCTCTATCTGATGACTGTTTGCATTTACGCTCAAACATTGTTGGAAAAGCACCCTCCCATTGCTGCTCTTATGGCCTGCCACGAAGAGCACCATGTCATGACGCGCAGCAAAACTGGCTATATTCGGCATGCGGTTTGCCACCTGCCTACAGATGGTGTCAAAACTGCGGAAGGTTGCCTGCGGTGAAATGTGCGACTTGATGTATTCTATTATGCGGTGAAACTCGTCGAGACTCTTCGTCGTTTGGCTATATAAGTAAATGTCACGGCTGAAGTCCAGCTTCTTCACATCGGCCAAACTTTCCACCACTATTGCATGATTGTCGGTCTGACCTTCAAGTCCTACCACCTCAGCATGGCCATTTTTGCCGAATATAACTATCTGCTTATCGTTTCCTCCTGATTCATACTGGTGCTTTATGCGCCGTTGCAAGGCCAGCACCACAGGACAAGTGGCGTCTATTACATCTATGTTGTTGGCCTCAGCTATCTTGTATGTCGATGGCGGTTCGCCGTGAGCACGTAGCAGTACCTTGACATTGTGGAGCCTGCTGAGTTGGTCGTGGTCTATGGTTATGAGTCCTTTGCCGGCAAGTCGCTCCACTTCCATGCCGTTGTGTACTATATCGCCAAGGCAGTAGAGCCTGCGTCCTGAGGCCAGTTCCTCCTCAGCCTTGCTTATGGCGCGGGTAACTCCAAAGCAGAAACCACTGCCACTATCAATCTCGACTTCAAGTTTCTTCATTTCGCATTTACCGTAATAACAATCTTTGGCGTTTCTGGATCGTTGGTAATAAGCAACACTCGTGGCTGAGTACGTACTTTAGCAATCTGCTCACTCACTGCCGTAATGGCCAGTTTAGCCTCTTTTCCGGGCTCAATTTTAGTTTTATTAAGTTTCAGTTGCAATCCTGCCGTAAACAATTGCACTGATCTGATGTCCAGTTGACTATTGCCATGATTCTGTATCAGTATAACTCCTTTGGCATTTTCCTTTCCTTCGAACTTCAAATTAAGATTGTATGTCGAAACCACGGCATGTGGATGCTTGCCCGTATTGTTCTCGCTGAACTTAGGAAGCAATACTGCCGAGACGGTAATCTCCTTATCCGGCGACACCTTATCACCGGGTTTATCACCGAGAAATATGCTTGTCTGCGTCAGCCCGAAGTCCATCAGTTTCTTGGAATCAAGGGTTATGCGGGCCACTGCTGTATGTCCGGGGCGAATTGTCTTTGGAGTCACTGTGGCCGAGAGATAAGCCGGCAAGTGCATAAGCTGTGGTTCGGCCCTTTCTGTACCGTTATTCATTATGTGAATTTCCTGTACCGGATTTTCACCAACATTGACATCATCAAACTCTATGTCGGTTTTATCCACCTTCATGTTGCCTATGACGTAGTTGTATTGTCCATCGAAATCGTCGGTTCCTGGCCTAACTATTCCCTTTAGCCACAGAGTAACTGGGCCATGCTTGGAGTTACTGTATATGGTAACAGATTTATCGAAGTGCCCCAGCTGTCTTGCATCGTAGGAAACGCTTATGGTAAACTTCCTTCCTCTGCCTATACTGCGCTTTGGATAATAAGCCGTGGCACAGCCACAGCTCGTTTCCACCTTATTAATATATAAGGAGGAGCGCCCCGAATTTTGCAATTCAAACTCTGCTGTAACAGGATGGTTGTAGATAACATAGCCCAAATCGACGGTGTCGCGGGTTGTAATCAAGTCCTGAGCTGCCACCATTATAGGCAAGCCAAGGAGCAACGGAAGGATTATAGCCTTGTTCATTTTCATGAATTTTACTTTACATTGATACTCACAGCGGCATCTCTGCCACTATATTCAGGTGCATAAGCACAGCCAACTGTAGCTGTTCCGATCTGATAGTTGCCCTCACGGTCTATGAAATACTCAGTAGAAACCTGCCAAGTACCTTTAGGCAGACGATCGAAGAAGTAGTTTGTCTGCCTGTCGCGGGTCTCTTCGTAGCACTGTCCGTTATATCCGCTAAGCTGATTTGCCGGTTCCAGACAAGCAGCACGGCGGTCAGCTATGGCCACAAAGTCGTAATCGCGGTCGGCTTTTATAGTTATCACTACCTTAACCTTGTCGCCTACCGTCGGATTAGCGCCACATTCTACCTTGCGAGCTATGCTTATACCACTCGAAGCCCGCTTTATGTTGGCCGAGTGGTCGGTATATTGAGCATAGAGAGCACCCCAACTTGCACCTGTTCCCGTCTTGCTTATGGCCACAGCCGATGCATCTGACGGCAAGTCCATGCGGAAATAACCTGTTCCTATAGCAGCTTTTGGCAAACTGACGGTGCGACCATCCACTGTCAAGCTAACGTTTCCGTTAGCATTAAATACATTTTTGCCCCCATCAAGGAAAGCATAAACGGCATTGGCCGTGTTCAGAGGAGTTGACCATTGCGTGGTGCGCTTCTCCTGCAAAAGCCAGTATTGCATCTCTGTTATAGTCTTCTTATCGACCGGAGATAACAACTTCAGGGCTTCGATGGCCGCTGTCTGAGTTGGAATACGATAATCGAACCATGAATAATAAGCCTTGGGAGTATCAAAATAGCGTCCTGTCTCAGCCTTGTAAACTGTGTATTCCTTCAGACTCTTAAGATATTCATTGGCCTGTAGCTTTTGGTTAAAGTATGCAAGTATCACTGCCGAGTTGGCTTTTCCATAAATAGTGAGACGCGTTGGCATCTTGGCAAGCAAACCGACAAGATAAGTCATGTCGGCCGTATGCTTGCGTCCGTATAGTGCCGACGAGTAAAGATAATCGCAAGCAAAGTCACTCGGACACAAATTCTTGCTACCATACTTCTTTTGCAGACGTTTAAGCTCAGCCACTTCTTCTGCTATCTTAGTGTCGAGGAAGCGGAACGAGTTATCAATAAGCTTAGTTGCATCGGCATTTTCCTCGCCAGTGATTTTCTGAAGGCGAACCAAAGTGCGGTTGACTGACAATGTCATGTAAGCACTTCCGACCATTCCTTTCCACCAACTGAACGAACCATCGCCATTCTGAAGTTTCTTAAGCTCGGTCATTGCGCTGCTCAGACGATTGCTTACAGTATTGTCGTCATAGAAATATATAAGTGAACGCTTTTGCGATTCCTCGTTTTCAGCATCTTGAATCCAGGGAGTCTCGTTAAGTTTGAAGTCCTTCAAGTCCTCATTTTTCTGCAAATTGCTCTTAAAGCTTGTTTGTTTCTCCTCCATAGCCCATAGTTCTGCATACTGCTTCATTTTGGGATTAAGACTGAGAATGTACTGTCCGAGCCTGTTAGCATATATGCTTGTAACGAGCGAAATGGCATTCTTTGAATCAGGATTAGCAATGGAATGTAGCGAACTGAGTACAAGCAGCGATGGGTTGGCCGTGTATTCAACTGTCAGTTTTGGCTTTTTGCCCTTCACCGAGCTTAGGTCTATTGTTTTTGTTCCACTTCCATTTATAGTGAATGGATGCGTGTCGATGACACGTTCATAGGGTGAAAGCACGGCCAAATAGTTCTGCTCACCGTCAGAATAGCCATTACCTGAGGCTGTTACCCTGCATATCAGCATATCAGGATAGCTATTACTGTCAAAGCTGAAGCCGACTGCTATAGTCCCATTTGCCTTTACTGTGCTCTGCTTTGACTGCTCAAACAGTACACTGTCTGTAGCAGCGTCAATGAGTTGCAGTGTTACGATGGCATCAATGTTATTTGCTGTTGTGTTAGTCACAGTTGAACTGATTGTTGCTTGGTCGCCTTGACGGATGAATCTTGGCATGTTGGGCTGCACCATTATCTGCTTTTGGGCTATGACATTGGCGGTAATAGAGCCATAATTCATCAATGAGTCGTGGGCAAAGCCCATGAATCGCCACGTGGTAACGCTCTCCGGCAGCGTGAAACTGAGCGAAACATTGCCATTTTTGTCAGTTTCGGCATTGGGGATGAAGAATACTGTCTCGTTAAGATTGGTACGAAGCAATGTCTTATTGCCATCAGACTGACCAGATGAAACCTTCTTGTAGACTGCACCCGTTGCCCTATAACCATCATTTACAACACTATCTGCCATAATATCTGCCAATGGCAAGGCGGCATCGTTTTGCAAAGCTTCAGCTTTTTCTATACCTGGAGCAGCACTCGCAAGCATTTGGTTCTTAGCCATAAGCCGCATCTTTCCACCACGGAATAGCACTGGCATGTAGTATAGTTCAAAGTACTTCTCATTAAATGTCCAATAATTAATATCGTCCACTCTTAAGTTTTTCGGCGCAACAGAGTAATACAATAATGAACCATATGACTCAGAATATATCCACGGAGCAGTGGCTGTAGGCAGTGATGGCTCTATGTTGAAGGTCCAATTGTGGCTATACAACTGGTCGAGCGACTTGTCATAGAGTGTTGATATGAGCGATGCCCGAGCCGGATTGCCATTTGGTGCCACGACATTAAGAGTCCATTTCTCTTTCTGTCCGGGCACTAACTTATCGCGGAATGTAGTCCAACTCACCTTAAGTTTCTTGCTTGGCAACTGCTTTGCTATTTTACAGGAGTGCGAATAAACCTCACCATTGCGCACCCAAATATAGTTCAGCGAGAGGTTACCGTCATATTTATCTGCAAATTTACGTGTATTGATGGAGTTGCTAACATCGAAAGAGCCGCTCTCCAAGAGTTTATCAGCTTCGTAGATTGTGTAGAACACATGCTGATCCTGCTCCGATGAGCCAACCTGAACATATACAGGAATGTCCTTTCCAACTGTAGTGCCACTGGCATAGAACCAATCCGGAGTGGCAACTGCAGGACGCTTGTCGTTCAGAGTGAACACTACAAACTGCTGGCGGAGGGTATCATTGCCACAGATAGCAACAAGATTGTGGCTGCCAGACTTAAGTTTCGGCATGTCACAGACTGTGTTTGCCTTACCTTTATAGGTCCTGCCGTCAATGATGAAATTGACTTCGCCGTCTATTTGCTTTCCAGCCATGTTCAAACGCGTGAAGGTTATGTGCCTCAAGCTGTCGGCAACGCTCTTCTGAGGCAGGTCTGTGGTGAGTACAGTTGGCCTTGTACCAAGTGGCAAGCTGGTATTTTCTTCATGGCTTTCACCACTTTGGCTTGTCACTTTAGCCTGAACTTCAATACTGTAGAACTGACGTTCATGCGGATTGGCACTCGAAGGAAGCGTCATTGGCATTAATACTGTAAACTCACCATTGTCGTCTGTGGTCGCATTAGCCGTAAGAATGTTTTCTAAATCTCCGCTTCTGCGCCACCACCACCATGCTTGGGCTCGGCTGACTTTATACTCAACCTTTGCGTTTTGAACAGGAACATCCGAATAACTCAATGCCCTGCCCTTCACTTTCACTGTATCGCCTATGCTGTAGCTCTGCTTATAGTCGTCAAACTCTATACGGAACGTGGGGCGTTTATATTCCTCTACCCTCACAGTAGTGCTGCCTCCGAGTTTCTTTCCTGAAATATGGAATGCTCCGGTTAGTCCTTCTGCGGGAATATCAAACCAAGTATTAGCCGTACCAAAGCCATTTGTAGTTACTGTTTTCTCGGCTATGGTCTTATAATTGGCATCCTTCAGCACAATGGTTTCTTGCATTCCAGCCACAGCATTAGTCTTAATGCTGTCCTCTGCCCATACCACGATGGCCGCAAAGAGTTTCTGCCCTGGGCGGTAAATGCTCCTATCGGTAAGTATTCGTATTTTATTCTGAGGTCTGGATTTCCAATAAGAGAAACTCTTGTATATGTTATTTTGTGGCAAATACTTGTCTTCGCCACAAGTAACATATGCTTTGTATGAGTCATAGGAGCCATTTGGTATCTCAAACTGGCACTCTCCATTCTTGTTCGTTGTGAGATTGAACTTCAATGGAGTTTTTTTCCTGCTATAGTTTTCTGTTAAACTTATCTTAGCTTGACTTATTGGCTGGCCTGTAGTAGCATTTACAACGGCTAAACGCATGCGTCCACTCTTATTGAGCGATGTATAGATAAGCTTCAAATCACTTACAAAAAAGGCATTATATACAGGGTCGGCCTTCTGATTGGGGGCAAAAGCCTTAACAAGATAAACTCCAACAGGAAGTTGTGGCACTTCTATCGAATCTTCATACTGCTCATAATCGTTCTTCGGAGTGTAAGTGCGAGTGGCGGTAAACACAGGATTACCAGTTCGCAAGGCAAGTAGCTGCTTTGTATTTGTGTTGTCTGGCTCAAGTGTTCCGTCAGCTTTAAGCCGTGTTATTTCTATCTTTATGGAATCAACATTGGTTATTTTGGTTAATTTTATTGTGTTCTTAACCGTTGGAATCCATGGCGTTTTATCCAGACTAACAAAAAAACGAGGGTCGGTAATAACGTTACGACTGTTCTGAAGTGCTGCCATACGTGGGTATTGGCTCACAGGGAACTGGCTGAGAGACTTGTCTAAGAATGCGATATGCTCGGCAACAGGCCTTGAACCGTAGTAATTCTCGGCCGTATAAGGTATTAACCAGCCTTGGGTATTATCCTTATAGACTGCCGAAAGAGAGTCGAGCCTGGCTATTTTCGCATCATCATTAAGCTGATAGTCCTCTACTACGCCGAGCACGGCAGCTGTAAGAGCGGCCGCTTTGTTGCCATGGGTGCCGTAGAAGTCCTCCATAAGCTTGTATTTGTTGGCCTTTATGCCTATCACGTGAAGTAAATCGTCGCCAAAGACCTTTCCGTCGGCTCCCTTGATGAGTAATGGTTGGTAATCGCCGGCATAGGCTTTAGCCAACGGCTCTGGATTGACAAGGGCACGATCGAAGTATATTTTGACAGAATCTTCATTGCCGCTGGCTTCATAAACCTCAGCTATCACGGCATTGTATGTGGCCTTCAAGGCTGCGTTATTAGTATCGGCAGCTTTCTTTTTAAGCCGGTTCATGGCCGGAGAGAGCGAGTCTGGCGATATACTATAATATGTAGAAGCCTTCGAAACCTCAGCTGCAAGCAGATTGCCATAGCTCTTTTCGCGGCTGGCTTTGCTTATAATCTGTTCTAAATACTTGATTTTAGTGCGTGGTTGGTCCTTGCTTGCAGCATTGTCAACCTGCTTCCAAAGTGTCTTGTAGTCAACATTTGCAGCACTGAGAGGTAATACTGTCAGTATCGCAAATAGCAAAACATAAATGGTTCTCATTGTATTTCGTGGATTTGTTACTGCAAAAATACAAAAAATAGACAAAACCACCGCAACATATAAGAAAAACAAAGACAGAGTAACATAATAAAACAAATGTTTACGATATTACTCTGCCGAATTAAAATCTAAGTCTGTTATCCTATTCCTTACCTTAATCAAAAGCCAATCATATTTTCTTGAAGTTTAGACGCAATGAATTGAGCACCACACTGACGCTTGAGAACGCCATAAGGGCACTTGCCCACATGGGCGAAATCTGAAAATCGATACCGAAAATACGGAGTACTCCGGCTGCCAAAGGAATGGTTACAATGTTGTAAATGAATGCCCAAAACAGGTTCTCATATATCATTTTCACCGTTATCCGACTCAGATTAACTGCTGTTGGCAAGGCATTCAGATCGTCGCCCATAAGCGTTACCTGTGCCACATTCATGGCTACGTCGGTTCCTTTGCCCATTGCTACGCTAACATCGGCCTTAGCCAAAGCCTGTGTGTCATTGATTCCATCGCCTACCATGGCCACTACCTTTCCTTCAGACTGCAGCTTCTCCACAAGCTTCTCCTTGTCATCGGGTTTCACTTTACTGTAATAGTGGTCTATTCCAGCTTTGTTCGCCCAGTAACTTACAGCCTCACCAGTGTCACCACTTATCATCCACACGTCCACTCCATCGGCTTTCAACCTATCTATAGCTTCGCGGGCGTTGGGCTTCAGAGTCTCACGCTCTTCAGGTTTGAGGTTATCAGCTTTAGTAAAATCCACCGTTGGTTTGGGAATGGTCAGGGTTCCGGTCTTGTCAGTAACAAGAGCGTTGACCCGTCGCATGCTTTCAAGTGCTGTAGCATCCTTTATCAGGATCTGCTTGCTGGCTGCTTTCCCTATTCCTACCATTATAGCAGTAGGCGTAGCCAGTCCCATTGCACACGGACAAGCCACTACAAGCACAGCCACAGCTGAGAGAATGGCATGTGGAAGGGCTTCATTACCTCCTAAAATCCACCAAATAAGGAATGTAAGAAAGGCTATACCTGCTACAACCGGAACAAATATCATAGCAATTTTATCAACAATTCGCTGCACGGGAGCCTTAGAAGCCTGAGCCTGTTGCACTGTTTCTATTATGTGAGCCAACTCTGTTTCGCCCCCAATCTGTTCGGCTTTGACGTAGATTTTACCTTGAGAAGGTATTGTTCCGGCCTTGACCGTACTGCCAATAGTCTTCTTGGCTGGAGTCGGTTCACCGGTAATCATAGCCTCATCCACATATGCGGCTTCAGGAGTCATGAAACTTTCTGCATAGCTTACGGTGCCATCAACAGGGATTTTCTCCCCTGCCCTGACCTCTATAAGATCACCCTTGTCTATAGTTTTTATTGGAACCTCATCATAACTCCTTGCTTTTCCGTCAGCATCAAGCTCAGATATGACGCGGGCAGTCTTAGGTTGAAGGCCCATCATCTTCTTTATACTTGCTGCTGTTCCGTCTTTTGCTTTCTCTTCAAGCATCCTTCCAGTAAGCACAAAGGTAATAATCATTACCGATGCATCGTAGTACGTGCTCCATTCTATGCCCCTTGAGCCCCAAACAGCATCACCCCAAAAGGTGTTGAAAGCACTAAACGTGAAGCTGACAAACGTTGACAAGGCAACGAGAGTGTCCATATTGGCCGACAAATGGCGCAATTGACGAATGGCAGTAACATAGAATTGCTTGCCACAAAATACAAGATTGGCCAGTGCAAGCAGCAATGATACCTGATTGCTCATGTCTCTTCCGCCAAGGTTTACCCAATGCATGGAAATAGACATAACTGCTAATGCGAATATCCATGACAATATTGTACGGCGACGCAAAAGGGTATAAGCCCGCTTTTCTATTTGTTCTACGCTCCTGTCCTGCTCTATCACGAGGTCATAGCCAATATCGCTGACGGCCTTTTTCATCTGCTCAAGGCTTATTTTTTGCGGGTCATAATCCACAAGAGCACATCTTCCGGGCAAACTTACAGACGCACTACTTACGCCTTCAAGCGAGTTCAGCTTGCGCTCCACGTTGGCCGAACATGAAGCACAAGCCATTCCAACAACCGGTATGGTCTTTTTCATGATTAAATATTGAGCGAATAACGGCCGGCATCGGCAACCGCAGACTTCATTTCGGCCGGACTTACAATGCTTTCATCATAGTCTACTGTAACATTGTGGCTCTCCAAGTCAGCCACAGCACTGCTTACGCCATTCAAAGCCTTGATAGCGTTCTCTACATTAGCCTTACAATGAGGGCATTTCATGCCATCCACACTGAATACCTTTTCCATATTGATAATCTCTTTTTATTATTTTGTTTCCTGATTGCAAAAGTAATAAAAAGCAAAGAAAAGGCTATTACAATTTTTTGGATAAGACTTACAGTATTAAGGACTGTGCTAAATCTTGTCCAACTCCCTGCGAGTGTTTTGCTTTAGCTTCTTAAATTGCGATGGAGTCATACCTGTTACAGTCTTAAACTGCGATGAGAGATAGGCGGTAGAGGAATAATTCATCTTGACGGCTATCTGAGAGAGAGTCAGTTCGTCATACTTCAAGAGTTCCTTTACACGTTCTATGCGCTGCTCTATGTAGTATTTTTCTATTGTTTTGCCCTCAACCTCACTGAAAAGCTTTGACAAAGCGCTATAGTCCTGATGAATTTCACCCGACAAATAGTCGCTAAGGTTTACCGAAGAACGGTTATCATTGTAATGAACCAATTTTATCACGGCACTTTTTATATGCTCTATGATGCGGTGGCGTTTGTCATCGAGCAACTCAAAGCCAAGATCAGAGAGTCGCTGGCGTACATCGGAAATGACTTCGGGGGTTAAATCGCCCTCAACCTCAGCCGTTCCCAAATCAACAGAAACAGGATTAAGACCTACTGACTTCATAACTCCACTCACGGCCATCTTACAACGGTCGCAAACCATATTCTTAATAAAGAGCTTTGTTACTGCCATTTTATTTTTTCTCCAGCGATAACAATGTGCTAAGTATACGCTCTGCGCTACGGCCATCCCATCTGTCAGGCAGTCCACCATGCTTCCACTGGCCACCGATTATGCGCTTCATGGCCTCAGAAAGCTTTTGCGGGTCCTCGCCTACAAGCTCATTAGTACCCACTTTCACTGTTTCTATGTGCTCGGTATAGCTGTTTAGCGTAACACAAGGCACACTCCAGAACGTGGCTTCCTCAGCTACGTTGCCACTATCTGTAACTATCCCCTTTGCGTGAGCCGTGGCATAGCCGAACTCAAGATAGCTAAGAGAGCTTACTATGTGGAAATTGTGAAGGTTAAGGCCCTTATGGAGCCCCAAGGACATAATTGTTTCAACGGCCTTTTCACGCAGAGGAGCCACTATTGGCACATCTCCAACAGAGCGGACAAGGGCGTCGAGCAACGTGAAAAGCTTGTCTTTATCAGCCATTAGCACCTTGCGGTTGATGGTAAAGAGTATATAATTACCATCAGTAATGCCCAGATGTTTGAACTCTTCGGGCCGTACAAAGCGGTCACGGTTGAATCTTAGGTTATCAATAAGAATGTTACCAACCATGTAAACCTTTGACAATTCGGCGCCTTCACGGTTGGCTATGCTGTTGTTGCTTATTCCTGCAGTGAACAAAAGGTCAGACAATCCGTCTATAACAAGGCGGTTTATCTCCTTTGGCATAGTGATATCGAACGACCGAGTACCTGCTGCGAGGTGGGCAAGGGTTATGCCCTGCTTCTTGGCTACAATGCTAACAGCCATGGTGGAGGCCAAATCGTCGACCACTACCACCACATCAGCCGGATGGTTGCGTATGTATCGCTCAAACTCGGCCATAACATGGCCTGTCAGTTCGTTAAGATTTGCACAGGTAACCCCAAGGTAGACATCGGGCTTACTAATTGAAAGATCGCTAAAAAGAGACGGTTCAAGCGACGGATCATCCTCACTTCCGGCATAAACCAAGCTGTAGTCAATGTCGGTTCCTTTTTTCTTCTCTGTCTCAATAGCCCTTATCAAGGGAGCGACCTTTATGAAATTGGGCCGCGCTCCACAAACTATGCAAATCTTCATACTGCTAGATTTCTAAATCAACTGAGCTTGTTTTCTTTGCTGTCAAGTTGAGTTGGCAGCCCGACATAAGCTCAACATGCCGGGCTGGCAACTAAATTCTTAATCCTTGAACAGGTCTTTTATGCCGCCAATGGAACCCATAAGGTTGGTGGCCTCATAGGGAAGATAGACGGTTTTGGTCTTGTCGCCGCTCGCAACTTGATTGAGCATGTCGATATATTTCTGTGCCAGCAAGTAGTTGGCAGGATTAGTGCTCTTCCCTACTGCCTCTGTTATCTTCTCTATGGCCACAGCCTCGGCCTCGGCCTTACGTATACGGGCCGTTGCCTCACCCTCTGCACGCAGAATTGCCTGCTGCTTGTCGGCCTCAGCACGATTGATAGTGGCTGCCTTATCACCCTCAGAAGCAAGTATTTGGGCTTGTTTCTCACCTTCACTGGTCAATATTGTGGCACGTTTGTTGCGTTCTGCCTGCATCTGCTTTTCCATAGCAGTGAGCACACTCTCTGGGGGCGTGATGTCTTGTAGCTCCACTCGATTCACCTTTACACCCCATTTATTGGTTGCATCGTCAAGAACGCCACGCAATTTAGTGTTGATGGTATCACGAGAGGTCAAAGTCTGGTCGAGCTCCATCTCACCTATAATGTTTCGAAGAGTAGTTTGGGTTAGCTTCTCTATGGCATTTGGCAGATTGTTTATTTCGTAAACGGCCTTGAACGGGTCAACAACTTGGAAATAGAGCAGTGCGTTTATCTCCATCTGTATGTTGTCCTTGGTTATCACATTCTGCCTGTCAAAGTCCATTACCTGCTCTCTGAGGTCAATGCTGTTGGTATAATAGTAGCGCCTGTTGCTCACACTTACTATTGTCTTGGCCTTGTCGATAAAGGGAATAATAATGTTTACACCCGGCTTCAACGTGGCATAGTAACGTCCAAGCCGCTCTATTATCTTTGTTTCGCTTTGCGAAATGATAACAATAGACTTCTTCGCAAAGATGATTACAAGCAAGATTATTGCGATGAGTACAATCGTTGTGATGCTAAGTTCCATAAAAATAAAGGTTTAAGTTATTGATAAAAAGAATATTAAATCTCAGTAACGGTAAGCACAATAGAATCTATCGACACCACTCTGCATCGGGTTCCCACTTCGATTGGGTGCCCATCGGCCGTGATAGCAAGCCAATAGTCACCGTCTATTTGCAAACGGCCGCGCCCTCCTGCCGGTATGGCCTCACTGATAACGCCCTCTGCCCCTACAAGGGCATCGGCATTGCTTTCCCGTTTATCCTCTCCCCGGTGCAGATACTTCTTAGCCGTAGGGCGGATAAGGGTGAGACTTATCAGCGTGGCCACGGCAAACACTATTATTTGGAGCCAACCCGTAAAGCCGAAGGCAGCTGCCACGGCACCGAATACGGCGCCAAACGTGAAACTGAGGAAGAAGAAATCACCGTTGGTGAGTTCCAAAATCAGGCAAACAAGGGCTATAAGGGCCCACAGCTGCCATAGGTTGTTGGCAAAATAGTCTATCATGGCTTATCTTGTTTGTTTATTCAACGCTTTCTTGTTGTTCTCTTTTTCGTGGTTGTTTTTCTTTTTGTTGTAGTTGTAGTCTTCTTGCTTACGGTAGAAGATTTCGGTGTTGTGGTGGTTGTAACGGCCGGTTTCGCGGCCCTGTAGTATTTCTCTGCCTCGGGCAACCAGCCCTTAATGTCGGCTATGCGCTGTGCGTCGCTTGGGTGATCGCTGAACAATGCTATCGTGTTGGAATTGCTTCCGCTGGCCATACGCTCCCAGAATGGCACGGCCTCGTCGGGATTGTAGCCGGCCATGGCAGCAAAGATGAGGCCCATATGGTCAGCCTCGCTCTCGTTTTCACGGCTGTATTTGCAGTTCAGGACATTTAGTCCAAGGTTTGCCCACGATGAAACGCCGTCGGTATTTACGCCTGCAGCGCCCAAGGCTACACCGGCAATGCCCAATATTGTCTGCTGTGTTTGCTGCTTTGACAGCTGCTCCTGCGAGTGGCGGGCAACGGCATGGGCTATCTCATGGCCAAGAACAATGGCAAGAGCTGTCTCATTCCTTGTATAGGGAAGCAAGCCTTCGTAGACCACTATCTTACCTCCAGGCATGCAAAAGGCGTTAGCAGAGTTGTCTTGCACCAGATTGAACTCCCACTTATAATTCTTAACAAGGTTGGCATAGCCATTATTGGTCAGGTAAGTCTCAACTGCGTTGGCAAGTCTCTGCCCCACCCGTTGCACCATCTGGGTATTGGCGACATCGGTTGACTTCTTAACCTTTTTCATATATGAGTTGTACTCATTGAAGCTTTGGGTGAGAATGGCGTCGTCGCTTACTGATATGCGCTGCTTGCGCCCAGTAACAGGCACCGTGCTAGTGGTTCCACATGCACTCAAAAGCAGTGCTGCCACCACAGTAAGAAGGATTGTTTTCGATTTCATATTTGAATTCTTTTAATATTGCAAAGATACATTTAAAATTTGTAATGACAATAAGATAAAGCAATATTTTTGAAAAGAAATAGACCGTTTGCTTGTTTCGCTGATTCATAGGTGATATTTCTATTTTCCATTACATGTTTCATGGTTATAAAAAGCAAATGCCATGACGTTTTTAACATCATGGCATCGCATATATAATAATGTGTATTC
>CAZUWO010000013.1:0-8282 GCA_964623995.1 uncultured Prevotella sp.
AACTTGGCCGGAGGCATAGCGGTCATAGTCAGCTTCTGTGGTTTCGGCAGTGGCGTTTACCTGTGTTTACGGTGCAATGGGGTGCGTTCGGGAGTTTTGTAATGGCTGATTGGTGATGCTGTTGCACGTGTTTAGCGGTGCGAATAAAGGCTTTTGGCTATGCCGGAGAGGTTGCTCAGCGGTGTGGTGGAGTCGTTGCGGTGCCACATATATAATAATGTGTAGGCACGAAAAATCCCCGACAGAAATGTTGTTCTGCCGGGGATGTATTGTTGCTGTGCTGTAAGGATTAGAAGAAGAGGTAGCGGTTGTCAACCACACCAGCCTTAAGCACAAGGTCGTTCATGAAGTTTGAAGCATACTGCATGCTTGTCTGACGGCAGCGTTGCATCTGAGTAGCCTCGTCATACTTAGCCTGACGCATCTTCTTAGAGGTTACTTGGAATACGTAAACACCAGCCTGACCCTTAACAGGGTGCTTGGAGAACTGGCCCTGTTTTACGGCAGCAACGGCTCCTGACAGTGCAGGCTCGGCAGCTCCTGTGGCACTTACGAAGGCCGGAGCAGAGAAAGTAATCTGATTTACCGTGCTCACGCGGGCGCCTTTCTGCTGTGCCTGCTTCACGCTCTTTACGCCTTGGAGCTTTGCTATGAGCTGTTCGGCCTTCAGATCGCGAATTACCTCGCGGCGAACGATCTGCTCCACCTGCGGATCTGAAAGCTCGCGGTAGCCCTGAGGATGTATTTTGGTGAGTGTTGCCACCATAAGGTGGTTGTTGTCGCCGCACTCATAGAGTGGGCTCATGTCGCCTTCGTCAGCGCTAAACAGCCATTTGATGGCCTCGCGGGTTGAGTGTATGCCGGCCAAGTAGTGGGTAGCGGTGGTAACATCGCTGGCTTGCTGCACCTTGTAGCCATATTTAGGGGCGTTCTTTTGCAGTGATTCGAGGTCGGGACTCTTGCTAACAAACTCTGAGAACCTGTTGTAGGCCTTTGAGTATGTATCCTTAGAGAAGTCGATGGTGCGCTTAATTACCGCTGCAACCACCTTGTCGGTCATGTCGCGGCGGTCGGTTACCTGCAGCACCACGTTGCCTTGGGTCAGAGCTATGTTCTGAATGGCATTGGCGGGGCTGGTAAGCAAGGTGTTGATGTATGTGCGATTGTCCTTGTCCATTGACTGTGACGGCTCATACATCGGGCCTGTCATCCAGGTCGTCTCGCCGGTTTGGCCGTAGCGTTTTGCTATAGTTTCGAAGTCGGCGCCACCTTCCAGGGCCTTGTATATTGAGTCTGCCTTTGTCTTAGCTTCCTCCGGCGTGTTGGCTGCAACCTGAATCTGGCGGAATTGCACTGAGTCGGGGAGCTGCTGCTTTGAAATCAGGCGCACGATGTTGAATGTATTGTCTTGCTTGTTCTCAGCAACGGCCGATGTGCCTATGCCCATCGAGTCGATCTTAGCCTTGATATCGGCTGGGAAAGCTGAGCTCTTTACTGGCAGGCCAAGGTAAGGACCGAGGCTGGTTGACTTGCGAACCAGGTCGGTTGGGTCGGCTGCGGTGGCCAGTTGCTGGTGCCACTGGTCGAACTGTTTCTTGAGAGCGGCGCGGTCTGCGGCACTTGCGTTGACCTGAACGTCAACATAACTGATGTCGCGGCTTTCCATAACCTGACGGAAAGCGGGCTTCAGCTCTTTGTATTTTGCCTTCATCAGCTCGCTGGTAACCTTGACTTTGTCGTCGCCAATGCTTGAATATGCAATCGATGCCAGCTGTATGTTAGACTCCTCGTTGTCCTCCTTGAAGCTCATCTTGGCCTCAACCTTGTTGCTAAGCAGGCAATGGCCGAGCAGGCTCTGATACTTCTGTGAGAGCAACTGTGTGCGAAGGCTCTTTTCTACAAACAGCCAGTAGTTGTAAAGAGTGCGATACTGGTCGGCCTGTTGTGGTGCTTGCTGCTGCACTTTGTTGTATTCGTCGAGGAATTGGCGCAGAGCGTTGGCGTCGAAGCGGCCTGTTTGCTGGTTGATGAATGGGGTGGAGAGGAGCATTTGGTTTGTGCCCTGGTTCAGAACGTTCTGCAACTCTTGGTCGGTAACGGTGAGTCCGAGCTTGGAGCACTCCTTGTCCAT
Source organism: uncultured Prevotella sp. (assembly GCA_964623995.1). Lineage (GTDB taxonomy): Bacteria > Bacteroidota > Bacteroidia > Bacteroidales > Bacteroidaceae > Prevotella. Next base: position 2,132 of record CAZUWO010000013.1, read on the forward strand.
TATCTTGTCGCTGATCAATTGCTGCCACACTTGGTCGCGAACTTGATTCATTTCGTCATCGGAGAGGTTGTCGCGCTGCATGCGGAACTTCACCGCATCGGCGTATTCGTCTACCAGTTTCTCAAAATCTTGTGCCGAAATCTTCTGTCCCAGCACCTCGCCGATTTGCGACCTCTGCTCGTTATGGGATGATTCGCACGAGCGGAAGGCCTCTTCGGCGATGAAAGCGAACAGGCCCAAGCCAATGATTATGGCCAGAATGACGCCGCGCTTTCTAATTTGTCCTAAAGCTGCCATTTATTTTTATTGTTTTTTTAGTAATTTCTAATTAGCGTACAAAATTACAAATAAAAAACGTAACTGCCCAATTTATGAGTGTTTTTTTGATTTCCGCGGTGCTTTGCCGCCTATTTTGAAATGCTGTCGGGCCTGCGGCGGCTGTCGTTGTTGGCGCAACGGCCGTGTTGGGGCGGCTTTAGAGGCACTTTGTGGCTGTTCTCTTGTGGCTGCCGCGGGTTGCATTCTTGCTTCAGTTTTGCCGCGAGGAGGCTGCCTGTGGAATAATTCAGCACAGCAAGTTTGCATTATTCTTAAAATAATATTTGCCGAATTGAATAATTATTACTACTTTTGCATGCATTTAAAGATGTGGCATCCTAACGTGCCAGGGCAAGATTTCCTCATTTATTTATCTTGTCCTGGCTTTTTTATGCGGTTATTTTCGGGGTGGCTATCTGCCTGTAGGGCCGGCAGTTCTGCCTGTAATGTGTTGTGGTTCAGTGCCGGTTGCGGGGCTGAATGCTTGCATCCGGCATGCAAATTTTGTATCTTTGCGGTGGCCTTGTGTGGGATGTTGATTGTGGTGTTATGACCATGAAAACTCAGTCAGAATGGTGTAAAGGCGTTACGAAGCTTTCGTAATCCGATTACGGGACTTTCGTAACGTGATTACGGAATAGCCGTAACGAGGTTACGAGACTTTCGTAACGTGATTACGGGAGTGCCGTAACGGCTTTACGAAACAATTTTCTTATTTTGACGAAATGAACAGTAAAAACTGGCTGTGGTTTAAGGGTGCTGCCGTAGGTGCGGAAGTGCATTGGGTTGCGGGCTTTATGGCAATTCCGGAGTGGCCGAACCGCCCCATAGGCAAATAAAAAAGGAGGCAAGCACCTGCTGTGAGTGCTTGCCTCCTTTTATGTGGTCAGGGCATAGGGGTCATTATCTGAGGCCTCTGCCGTGGCAGTTCTTGAACTTCTTTCCTGAGCCACAAGGACACGGATCGTTAGGTCTCGGCATTTTTTCGGCCCGGTAGGGCACGTGGTTTGGGCGCTGTGCCGTCTCGCGAGTGTCCTGACTGGCGGCTGCTCTCTGTCCTGCATCCTGCGAAAGGTCCTCTTTCTGCTCGTTGTAGCGCTGTGAGCGCTGCTCGGGAGCGGCCTCGTGAACTTCCTCTTGCTGCAGCTCCGGAATCTGGCCGCGCATTAGTATCGAGGCGGTGCGGTTGTTCATGTCGTCAATCATAGAGTCCCAAAGCTTCACACTCTCAAGTTTGAACACCAACAGCGGGTCCTTCTGCTCGTAGCTTGCGTTCTGAACGGAGTGGCGCAGGTCGTCGAGCTGGCGCAGGTTCTCCTTCCAGTCGTCGTCGATGATGTGCAGAAGAATCACCTTTTCAAACTGTTTCACCACCGATTTTGCCTCAGTGTCGTAGGCCTCCTTTAGGTTACAAGGAATGTTATACACCCGTTTTCCGTCGGTGATTGGCACCATTATGCGCTCGTATATGGCGCCTTGGTTCTCGTAAACGTCCTTTATCACCGGCCATGCAGTAGCCTGAATGCGGTCGGTCTTGCGCTTAAAGGCAGCCATTGCCTCCTCAAATGCGCGCTCCTCCAGGTTCGGCTTCTCGCTGTTGGCAAACTCTTCTTCGGTGAATGGGCATTCCATGGCCAGCACTTTCAGGAACTGTTCGCGTGCGCCATCAAAGTCATGCTTCTCTATTATGTTCACCACGCGGTCCCAGATCATGTTACTTATGTCCATGCCTATGCGCTCACCCATGAGTGCATGGCGCCGTTTCTCGTAGATAACGGTGCGCTGCTTGTTCATCACATCATCGTATTCGAGCAGCCGTTTACGAATACCGAAGTTGTTTTCCTCTACTTTCTTCTGCGCGCGCTCAATACTCTTGGATATCATTGGACTCTCAATGCGCTCTCCTTCCTCAAGTCCGAAGCGGTCCATTACGTGGGCTATGCGCTCAGAACCGAACAAACGCATAAGCTTATCCTCAAGAGAGACGTAGAAAACAGATGAACCCGGGTCGCCCTGTCGGCCTGCACGACCACGCAACTGGCGGTCTACGCGGCGGCTTTCGTGCCTTTCGGTACCTATAATGGCCAAACCTCCGGCCTCCTTAACCTCGGGCGTGAGCTTGATATCGGTACCACGGCCGGCCATGTTGGTGGCTATGGTCACGGCACCCAGCAGCCTCTGCTCCGTCTTTACCAGTTTTTCGGCATCTTGTCCCTTCAGTGTTGGGTCCGATTTCTTAAGCCCTGCGTCGGCCGCGTCTATGAGTTGCTTCTGGTGTCGCACTGCTGACGGCTTGTCGGTTGAGGCCTCTCCGTCGGTAGATACGTATACAGTGCCCATCGAACTCTTACCAGCCTCGGCCACGATCATGGCCTCTCGCTGGTGCAACTTGGCGTTAAGCACCTGGTGAGGTATACGTCTCATGTCGAGCATTCGGCTCAACAGCTCGCTGATTTCAACCGAAGTGGTGCCCACAAGGCTCGGACGGCCCGACGTTCTCATTCTTTCTATCTCTTCTATCACTGCAGCGTACTTCTCGCGGGCCGTCTTGTAGACGCGGTCATCTAAGTCTTTGCGAATCACTGGCTTGTTAGTAGGAATCTCTACCACGTCAAGCTTGTATATGTCCCAGAACTCTCCGGCCTCGGTCGATGCCGTACCGGTCATTCCGGCCAGCTTATGGTACATGCGGAAGTAGTTTTGCAGCGTTATGGTTGCGTAGGTTTGGGTGGCTGCTTCCACCTTAACGTGCTCCTTAGCCTCTATGGCTTGGTGCAAGCCATCGCTCCATCGGCGGCCCTCCATTATACGACCGGTCTGCTCATCCACAATTTTCACCTCGCCGTCCATAACTACGTACTCGTCGTCCTTATTGAACATGGTGTAGGCCTTGAGCAATTGCTGCAGCGTATGCACCCTGTCTGACTGCACGGAGTAGTGGTTCAGCAGGTCGTCTTTCTTGTCAAGCTTGGTCTGTTCGTCCAAACTCTTGTCGTTTTCAAGCTCAGAGAGCTGCGAGGCTATATCGGGAAGCACGAACAGATCGGGATCTTTGGTCTTCTTTGCCAGCCATTCGAAGCCCTTGTCTGTAAGGTCTGCCGAGTTCAACTTTTCGTCAACTACGAAGTAAAGTGGCTCAACGGCCTTCGGCATCTCGCGGTTGTTGTTCTGCATGTAGAACTCTTCGGTTTTCAGCATGCCCGATTTTATGCCGTCTTCCGACAGGAACTTGATGAGCGGTTTATTCTTAGGCAGTGCCTTATACGACCGGAACAGGGCCAGGAAGCCCTCCTCCGACAGCTGCGCGGCTTTCTTTTTGTCCTCCTCCTTCATTGAGGCGGCAATCTTCTGGCGTGCTTCGGCCAGCAGTTCTGTGGCCTGCTTGCGCTGCACGTCATAGAGTTGCTCCACCAGTGGCTGATATTCCTCGTACATCTGGTCGTCACCTTTGGGCACCGGACCGGATATAATAAGTGGCGTACGGGCATCATCTATGAGCACGGAGTCCACCTCGTCGACGATGGCATAGTTGTGACTGCGCTGCACAAGGTCTGATGGCGACACGGCCATGTTGTCCCTCAGGTAGTCAAAACCAAACTCATTGTTGGTTCCGAAGGTTATATCGGCCTGGTAGGCACGGCGCCTCTCGTCGCTGTTAGGCTGGTGCTTGTCAATGCAATCCACCGATAGTCCGTTGAATTCATAGAGCGGTCCCATCCACTCAGAGTCACGTTTGGCCAGATAATCATTAACTGTTACCACGTGAACTCCATTGCCCGTGAGTGCGTTAAGGAACACCGGCAGCGTGGCCACGAGGGTTTTACCCTCACCAGTTGCCATTTCGGCTATCTTGCCTTGGTGCAACACCACGCCGCCAAATAACTGAACGTCGTAATGAACCATTTCCCACTTCTGGTCGTTTCCTCCTGCCGTCCAGTGGTTATGGTATATTGCCTTGTCGCCATCTATGGTAATGAAGTCTTTTGTCGGGTCGGCGGCCAGCTCGCGGTCGAAGTCTGTGGCCGTGACAACGGTCTCTTCGTTCTCTGCAAAGCGCCTTGCGGTGTCCTTGACTATGCTGAAAGCCACCGGCATAACCTCGTTAAGGGCGTCCTCATACTTGTCGAGTGCCTTCTTCTCCAGGTCGTCTATCTTCTTGAAAATGCCCTCACGCTCGTCTATTGGCGTATCTTCTATGGTGGCTTTGAGTTTGGCTATTTCCTCCTTCTCGGCTTTGGCGGCAGCCCGTACGTATTCCTTTATCTCGTTGGTCTTGGCCCTAAGCTCGTCGTTGCTGAGTTCTTTTATGGCCGGATAGGCTGCTTTTATCTTTTCAACGTACGGCTTTATGAGTTTCATGTCGCGGGTACTCTTGTCGCCGAATACGCTTTTCAGTAACTTGTTCAGATTCATTTGTTATGCTTATAATATAATGTGAATGTTGAAAAAATGTGGTTAGCCCCCTTGTTGGGGCAACCTTTTGCGGGGTGTTTGGGCTTCAGAACAAGTTGCTGAGGCTGGGAGCACGAATCTCGATGGCATGTCTGGTCATCGAAGTTAGTGGCTCCGGCTGCTCCGTAAGGGCAGAAATGGAGTGAGTGGCCATGCCTATGGGGGCAGGAGAGATACCTGCCTGGGCCACACTGTGGGTTGATGGGTAGTTATTGTTTATGTGCCGTTGTGAGCGAACGAGCGACTTCACGGCGCTCAACAGGTCGTCTCGCAACGACGCCATTTCGGGTTGCTGCATCATTACCTGCCTCACGCCTGGGTCGGCGAGTGCCATCTTGAGGGCCGCCCCGTAGGTTTGGGCCTCAAGTCCGGTGGCCGCGAGGGCCACAAGTAGCAATGTGATGTAGCGAGTCATTATCTGTTCTCTATTTGTTGTTGCGGCCGTGGCCGCGGAGTTGTTTATTTTTTAAGCATCAGATGCACTGCTGGTCTTGTTAGCAAAGATAGTGCCAAACATGCTGTTCCTGCCGGAAAAGTCTGGAAAAAGCCTGCCACTATGCCCAGAACCACGAGCGAGGCCTGTGCTGTCCACCACTTTCGGGCTCCGTCGCGGCGCGATTTCCTTATCACGTGCCAGCCAAAGAAGAGCGGCAGAGGGTTGAGAAGCAACAGCAGCAGATTGATTCTGACGCACGGGTGCTGGCTGAATATCATCAGCGTAAGTATTACTCCGGGCACCGTCGTGGCCACCATCAGCACCACGTCCCACCAGTAGCACACGCGCTTCCGTCTCAGTTCCACGGCTCCTATGGCCAAAGCCAGCACCAGCAGTGCCGCCATCACCATGCGGGGAGTAATCTCTGAGTCGGTGCTTGGGGTGAGAGTCTGCGGCAGCAGCTCGGCTTCGCTCTCCACTATTGGCTTACCGGCCACGGTGGCTGAGTCGAAATCCAGTTGCAGTTGGGCCGGCAGAAACTGCTGTTCGCTTCGTGTCGTGTTCTGGTCGGCCTCAATTCCCAGCAGCAAGTCTTCGCCAAACTGGGCCCAAGGCGCATCATTGTTCCACTCGTGTATTATCTTCCTGAAGCTCTTATGCCTGTTCAAGTGGCTGTTATAGACCAAAGGTGCCGACAGATTGCGTGCTATGATGTCTCGAGGACGCGTAGAGCAGTTGTCGTAGAAGAAGTTGTAGCGGTACATCTTGTTTTCCGGCCTCAGGTTTTCGTTCAGAGCAGCCAGTATTCTTGCCTTGTCGGCAGCGCTGAGGCTAAGCTTTTGCTCCACCACGGAGCGCCCTTCTTCACGGTATTCCTCAAGAAAGAGGCTGAAGGGGAGGCTCTCCACGTGGTAGTCTGTAAGTCCAAAGATGAACCGAAGCACA
>CAZUWO010000013.1:8292-37916 GCA_964623995.1 uncultured Prevotella sp.
GTCGCTTGAGAACATTCCGTAGTTGATGGCAATGTCCTGACCCGTGGCTTTGCTGTTTACGCGCAGCGCGGTGTGGCCGTATTGCGACCATATTTCGTTGCCCGGCCCGCACGTTATCAGGCTTATGTCTACAGAGTCTGCCCACGATTGCTCCGCCCAAGTAGCCGATGGAAGCCAGCAATCAAGCAGAATTATGATGGACCTCAGAATTTTCACGCTGCAAAGGTACTGCATTTTTCCTCAACTGTGGCATAGTGTGTGGTAAAAAACGATAATTTCCCAATCCTGTGTAGGCTTTTTTGCGGCGCATGGCCTGCGTGAATGACTGCAGATGGATGGAAAACAGTATTGCTTTTCCTGCCTGACTGAGGCTCTTTTGCTGCGTAGAGTTTATATTTTCGCTGCGTAGAATTTATATTTTTGCTGCGTAGCAAAATACTTTTTTCTATAAGATTACAACGTAGGAAGCACTGCTTTTGCCCCTCATTCCCACTGCTTCGGCCCCACGAAACCGGCCATAATCCATCGGCATATCTGCGTATTCGGAGCGCTGTGACTCAATACGGCGGCCCCGAACTGCCGGAAAGGCAACGTTGAAGCAAGGCCGGTTATACGGAGAACCGATGCTGTCAGGCCCCCGAATAATGCCGACGGACCGGCCCTTACGGCTCAGCATATAATATTTCTTAATAGTTTAGCGGGGCTATGTTACAGCATTTTTCGACAAAACTTTCCTATATATGGAAAAAAATCAATAATTTTGCACCCAAATAAGCATTTTGTTATTGATGAAGAAAATACTATTGTCGGCCGCTCTTATGGCCCTGCCCCTTGTCATGGCTGCCCAGAGTGGCACCAATTCGCCCTACAGCCAGTTCGGCTTTGGCCAGCTAAGCGACCTCTCTAATGGTTTCAACCGTGGCATGAATGGCCTCTTTCAGGGCTTCCGTGACGGCAATCAGATAAACCATCAGAACCCTGCGAGCTACTCGGCGCTCGACTCTCTGACCTTCATTTTTGACATGGGAGTGAGCGGACAGATAGTGAACTTCAGCGAGAATGGCAGGAAGAAAAACGCCAAGAACGCTGAATTCGAGTACGCTGTGGGCGCTTTCAGACTGTTCAAGAACTTAGGCGTGAGCTTCGGAATAATGCCTTACACCAACGTGGGCTACGACTATACGCTGAAAAACGCCATCAATCCCGACGCTTCCACGTCGAATACTGTCAGCTATACCGGTTCTGGCGGCCTGCATCAGGTGTTCCTCGGCGCCGGCTGGAGCCCGTTTAAGAACTTCGGAGTGGGCTTTAACGCAGCCTATCTTTGGGGCGACATCAACCGGTATGTGGTGAATAGCTACACCGATGCCTACATGAACTCGCTCACGAAGCACGCCTCCATGTCGGTAACATCATATCTTCTCGACTTCGGACTGCAATATAAGCTCAACCTTAACAAGCAAGACGCGCTCACCTTTGGCCTCACCTACGGGCTGGGACACAACATAGGGGGCAACCCTGAGAATGTGTTGATAAGCCGCTCAAGCCAGTCGGGCGTGTCGGACACTACCACAACCAACCTCGGCGACGTGCTAAAGCTGCCCCATCAGTTCGGTTTGGGCGCCGTTTATAGCCATGACCGCTGGCGCGTGGGAGCCGATTACAGCCTTACTAAGTGGGGCAGCGTGAGCTTTCCCACCTTTGACGGCGGCACATACCACATGAGCGACAACTACTTTAAGGACCGGCAGAAAGTTACTGTGGGCGGTGAGTACCTGCCGCCACGCTTCACCCGCAACTTCTTTGGGCGCATGTGCTATCGCGTTGGAGCCAGCTACGCGTCGCCATACTATAAGATAAACGGTGCCGACGGGCCCCGTGAGGTGTCGGTTAGCGCCGGTTTCGGTGTCCCGATCGTAAACAACTACAACCGTAGGTCCTACCTTAACATAAGCGGACAATGGGTAAACCGCGACGCTAAGGGCATGATAAAGGAGAATTGTTTTTTGCTCAACATTGGCATAACGTTCAATGAGCAGTGGTTCTCCAAGTGGAAAGCCGACTAAATACGGTGGTTCGCTGCATGAAAACCGGTGGTTTCAATCTCCTGTCGCGGCTCTTCCCGCTTGCCATGGTTGCCCTCTCATGGGCTTGTTCGGGCGAAAAAGAGCACACTGCACCTGCTATCAACGACCGGGACAGCGTGGCCGTGATGACGAGTTATGGGGTTAACACCCTAATTAGCGACTCAGGGGTGATAAAATACCGCATCATCACCGAGGAATGGATAGTGAACCAGAACCTCAATCCCTCGCGATGGATATTCAATAAGGGCGTATTGCTGGTGCAGTTCGACCAAACCCTGCACATACAGGCATACATTCAGGCCGACTCTGCACTCTATCTTGACCGCCGTAGACTGTGGCAGCTGCACGGCAACGTGCGCATACACACCAAGCAAGGCATAGATTTTGCAAGCCAAGAGCTGTTCTGGGACCAGAACACACATGAGATTTGGTCGTACAAATTCTCACGTCTGCGCACTCCTGACCGCTATTTGCAGGGCCACTATTTCCGCTCCGACGAGCAGATGACCCACTACACGGTCACCAACACGCTTGGTTCGTTTACCCGAGGCGACGTACTGTCGAGCCCAACCGATACTATGACAACCCAACAGGCCGACAGTGCACGTGCCACAGGACGCCAACCGGAGCCTCCTCGCCCCAAGACGGCCACACGGCCGCAGCGCTGAGGCCTTGCCTTAAAGCTAAAATAACAAAGCTAATGGATATAACCCCGATTATAGAAATCATCATAACGATGGTGTTCAGTGCCTTCTTCTCAGGCATGGAGATAGCCTTCGTCTCGTCGAACCGTATGCTTGCCGAGATGGATAAGGACAAGAACGGCCTGCGGCAGCACATCATCAGCTACTTCTATCAGCACCCCAACAACTTCGTATCTACCATGCTCGTGGGCAATAACATTGCCCTCGTGCTCTACGGCATACTCTTCGCGCAGATATTCGATAACACTCTGTTTGCCCCTCTGCCCGATGAGTGGAAGGTTGTGGCCGATACCATACTCTCAACCCTCGTGGTTCTCTTCACCGGAGAGTTCCTTCCGAAAACGCTTTTCAAGTCTAACCCCAACACGCTGCTCACGTTCTTCTCGCCCCTGGCCATGATTTGCTACATCGTGTTGTGGCCTATCAGCCGCTTGGCCACGTTCCTTTCAAATGTACTACTGCGCATTGTGGGCATCAAAGTCAATGATGGCGCGGGCGACGATGAGTTCACCAAGGTCGACCTTGACTATCTTGTGCAAAGCTCTATCGATAATGCCAAGGGCGAAAACGAGAGCGTCGACGGCGACGTTAAGATATTCCAGAACGCTCTTGACTTTGGAGATCTTAAGGTTAGGGACTGCATGGTGCCCCGAACGGAGATAAATGCGGTGAGCGATAAGTGCTCGCTTGAGGAGCTGATGCAGAAGTTTGTTGAGAGCGGACACTCCAGAATAATAGTCTATCACGACGATATCGACCACATAATAGGCTACATCCACAGTTCGGAAATGTTCAGAAAGCCGGCCGATTGGCGCAAGAACGTGCGCGAAATGCCTTTCGTTCCCGAGTCGTTGTCGGCACAGAAGCTCATGCAAATATTCCTTCAGCAGAAGAAAAGCCTTGGAGTGGTGGTTGATGAGTTTGGTGGAACGAGCGGTATTGTATCGCAAGAGGACATCGTTGAGGAAATTTTCGGCGACATAGAGGACGAACACGACTCGTCGAATCTTGTGTCAAAGAAAGTCTCCGACAATGAATTCGTGCTCTCGGCACGCCTCGAAGTCGACGACGTTAACGACCAATACGGCCTCGATTTGCCCGAAAGCGACGACTATAAGACCATAGGCGGACTCATTCTTAATTACTACGAGTCGTTCCCTAAGCTGAACGAAACCGTGCGTGTGGGCCATTTCGAGTTCAAAATACTGAAAAAGACCATGACAAAGATAGAGCTCGTGCGCCTTACAGTACTGAAAGACGACTGACGGCAAGCCCCATTTCGGGGGCTATTCTTCCTATAAGCCGATGGCACTGGCCAGCCTCTGCCATTCTATATTATAGCTAAGCCAAGCCCCCATTGCAGTGCTGTAACCTGGTTACGGCATGCTTGTCGCATGAATCTCATTGCGCCAGAATCTTCTTCCTGTTGCCTTGCCATGGGCTTTTCTATTCTCAATATCAGCCCCTCCTACTGTGACGATCTTTGTTCTTTCCATGAATCGCTAGGCTGTCACGTCACCCTCAAGCCCCACTTCCGCCTGTAACTTTCAGCCATAGTGCCTGGCGGCATTGTGGCGTTTGGTAGTATCTGTTATCGAAGACGGCAGTATGATGTCTCCTTTACCCGAATATAACCAAATGCTTGCGGAAAATTTCACTCAACGGACATATATATACGCCAAGTGTGGGGATGTGGAGCTTAGAGGGTTACTTATGTACATGCAGGTGGCTTTATTTCTCGGCTGTCACAAAAACAGGTCCCATAAGTCCGTATTCCAACAGTGGTGAGTCTTTCTTCGGGAGGTGTATAGCCCACGTCTTTCTTTTTCCCTCTTCCTGTCCGGCATCATATGCGAGACGGTTATACCATGTGCTTGTTACATCTATAACGAGGCTGTTGCTGCCTTTGCGTACATTGTCGGTGATATCTACTTCATAAGGAGGCGCCCATACTGTGCGCAGAGGTTTGCCGTTCAATGTAACAGCAGCAATCATTTCTACGCGTCCAAGATGCAGACGATAGCTTGCATCCGGCTTCATGTTGTCAATGTTGAATGTGGTGGTATATGTCACTGTTCCTGAGAACGCTTTTGCCTCGGCGGACATGTCAAGGTCTTTCCATGCTTTGAGTTCGTTTGTTTGCAACGAAGCTGGAGCTCCCCACCCGTCGGGGAATGAAAGTTGCCACGTTTTTGCTACAGGTATTGTGTCGAGTATGTTTCTTGCTGTTATCGGCAGGGGATTCTCTCCCGGGTGATCTGTGTTTCTGAAAACGATGAAGCACGAGCCGCTTTGAGGCATTTCCAAAGCCACAGATGTGCGCCCGTTCTTACGTTCGCTGCCGATAGGAGTACTCTTTCCTGTTTCCGGGTCCCATAGCTCTACATCTCCCGTGCAACGGAAATCAAGAGTTCCACTGAATCCTTTACCTTCAGGGGAGCATACAAAATACCAGTCGGTATTTTCTGTCTTGCGATGTGCCCACAGTGCATCTCCACCTTTAACATCAGGGGCAATGTCGAGATATGCGAGGGCTTCATCCAATGTGCGCCCGGATATGACGCGCCCGTTGCCTACCTTGCGCACTCCGGCTTCATGCTTTCCGCCCCATATTTTCTTTACTATGGCATCGAAACGCTTCTGTGTAGTCTTTCCGCCTGTAAGTGTGGCAAGACCCTTGGGGGCGTTGCCCACGATGGTGGCTCCATTGCTTACGAGCGTATGGATTTTTTCAAGCGTCTCAGGAAGCATGCGACGGTTTTCCGGTATCCACAGGAGACGGTAGCTTATACCTTCGGGGGTGACAATCGTCCCGTCCTTAACGCTGAGGCGTGTTATTAGAGCGTCCGGATTGCAGTAGTCATATTTGTATCCTTTGGGGAAAGGCGCGTTCTGGTCGGGCTTGTGGTCCATTTCGTCACCAAGGTACCAGAGTACGTCGGATACAGGCTTGCCCCGCTCGAGCATATATCCGCATCGCGCAAGATAAGATGTAAAGGCCGGCATGTGCTTCCACCAGGTCTGTCCGCGTAGGAATGGAGTGCCTATGCCCTGGCCTCCGAAAGATGTCCCGGGAGGAAGGAAGTTTATTTGTGGATTATGTGTATATGTGTGGAAAATGAGGTGCGATACTCCTTCAATGTAATTTATGTTGGCCACCTCTTTTAGCATTGACAGGTGTTCGTCCCATGTGTGGGCAAATGATGTGAATGCTTCGGCTGCCACGCGTGGCTTGCCGTACATGTGTGCTGCCGAAGCCGTTGGCTTTACAGGCTTAAAATTGATGGAGCCTACATAATTTTTACTTAAGGGCTGCCAGAACTCACACATAGGTACATCGGCATACTTGTAGTATTCCATTATATCGCCTGGAAATATATCGCCACAGGCTGTCTCGTATGAGATTGAGATACCGGATTCGTGGGCCTTTGAGGCCATATTGCCGAAGAAATTCTCTACAAGCAACTTGTTTATTGCACGTCTCCAGTCGCGTAGAAAGCGTGTGGTGGTTTCGTGGTTGTCTACCACGTATCCAAATACAGCCGGCAACCATTTGCGTAACGGATAGCCGGAAATGCGGTAGAAGTCTTCTTCCATTGTGGGGGTCCATGTCTGTGTCTTGCATTCCCAGCTGTCCATAAGCATGCCACAAAGCATACCGTTTACCGGCCCGTTGTCACCGGCTAGGTGCCCGATATAGTTGGCATACTGGGCTTCGGAACCAGACTTGGAGAGTTTGTCACATTCCCATCCACTGCTTTCGGCAGACGCCGGACCATTGCGTTGTCCGGTATTTACATGGCCTATGCGCAGAATAGTCCATTTCCCCTTTGAGGGTGTCCAATTCAGATTCCCATTCGCATCCATATAGCTCGAAATGTCTACGATCTTATCTAAGTGCACAAAAGCTTTGTCTGATTGCTTCGGATTCTCTCCTTTGCGCTCTATGGAGCGAAGGGTCCATCCGGCTTCTGCTTCCCAGTTGTTCTTACGTGCGGCAGAGAACAAGAGCATGTGGTTGAGATTGATCCCGTGCGAGTTTACAATCTCTATGCGGTATTTGTCCGCTCCTCCTTTCACTTCCGGACAGGCAAGGGTCAACATGCGATCGTCCTGCCAGTTGCTTTGTGGCAGATCCGTACTCAACAGTTCGCATGTAGAACCATCTTTTAGAATGGCTTTTATTGTTATTTTTGTCCCTGGCTCGTAGCACCATGCGTAGTCCAATTCTCCCACGCAGGTAAGTTCAAGTGTACGCAGAGTGACAGGGGAGGGGAATGTCACTTCCACCCAATGAGGATCATCATTGGATGTCATGGGCAAATATGCAGACTCTTTGCCTTCCCGGAGCCACTCTAACCATGGAATATCTTTTCTGTTGCTGGTTACGGACAGTGGCTGAAGAGGCTTGTCGGTGTCTCCTTCGGGGGTTGGAAAGGCTATTACAGCCACGTCTTTGTAATCACGCCAATCTTCGTCGCTTGGTTGTGGCCGCGGTAACTTAATTTGTGTGTCTCCTGTCACATCGGTACGGCTTGCCACCAAATGGCGCATTGCATTGGAAGTTTCTATCCAAGGGCCGCCGGCCATTGCCCATCCGGGGCAGTTCTGCATAGTGAAACGCAAACCATGTCGTTGGCATTCTTGGGCGGTATGCCTCACTGCGTCCTCCCACAAAGGGCTGAGGCATTTTATGGGCTGTTCCACTCCGGGCCACACATTGTCGTTGAAATACCCGTGGAACAGCTGTATTCCGGAGAATCCTGCTTCCGCTATTGCGGAGATATCGGCGGTTATGCCTGCTTTTGCTATATTGCCACTGATGAAATGGAACCATGTTTCCGGGTGATACACTTTGGATGGAGACATAAATTCCTGGATGTCATGTGCCCCAAACGGGGCACCGAGCTCCTCAGATGAAGGTACGACTGGTGGAACTTGTGCGTAACTTGTTTGTGCATTGCACAATAACGGCAAGCAAAAGATGCATGATTGTAGAATTTTTTTTATTTTCATTGCATGGTGTTTTGTACGGCAGTCATCGCTGCCAGCGTGTTAGTTCTTCATTGGGCTCCATATACTTTTGTCCTGTATCCGTCAGAGTGGACTTTTTGAAGGATCTCTCTTTTTTCGGCCTTTTTCACTGTAGAATTACATTTGGCTTTAGGTTTAGTACGTCGAAGCACTTCTATAGTCTAGTAACAGCTTTATGATAGCCTCTGCGTTCTATTTATATGATGAGAAGATTACAATGCTGTCGCTGTTTATTCTTTAACCAATAGGTTTTATCCTTTAAGCTTGAACAAAAATAGTGTAATCATATTACATTGCCAAAATATATAGCCTTTGTTTAATGAATTTTTATTTTATCCTAGTTTATTTATATTTTTTTAATAAATAAAACGTTTAATTAAATCATGATAAGACAGTTCCGTAATCCGTTTACAGTGGATGTACAGTTCTTATTTAGTTGGTTTTCCGGCGGATTAGATATATTCAACAGCATCTTTAACAGATAACAAAAAAGAGCCTGCAGTGCCGCCTTGGCCGCTTCAAGCCTACATGCCCACGGCCCGCTTCATGTAGGAGCGCAGCTGCTTGCGGGCGGTTCCCAGTCGGTATTCGGCCTGTTTGTAGGCCAGTCCTGTAAGTATTGAAATCTCGCTTACTGGCTTATCGTGCTCAATGTTTAGGCGAAGTATTTTCCGTTCAGTTACTTTCAGCCTCGAAATGCCTTGCTCGTAGGCCGCGATAGTTTCGTTGTAAGCCACGTAGTTGGCAGGATTGTAGGGCGATTGCAGCGTTTCGCTTATGCTGTATTGGCTTCGTGCGTTGCGCTTGCGCCACCAGTCGGTTGCCGCATTGCGTGCCATGGTGTATATTAGGGCATGTAGTGTGGCCTCAGACAGTAGCCTGTCGGGGCTAAGAAGCTTCAGAAACAGGTCTTGTACTATGTCTTCGGCGTCGGCTTTGTTCTTTATCCGACCCTCAACATAGCCCACCACTTCGCTGAAATGGTTTTTATAAAAATCGGTTATGATGGTCCTGTTGTCTGGATTCATTGTTTGGGCAGAATAATTTAGATTGCAAACTTACTTAAAAAATGTGGAAACGCCAACTCCTTTTTTCCAAAATAATTAATGTAGCACGTTTTTTCACTAATTTAATCCTATTTTCCACATTTTCAGTTGCGGTACTTTAGATTTTTAATCTTTGGCGGCTGCTTGTGGCATCGGGTTGCCGCATAGTTGCGGTTGCAATTCTATTTGCCGGCTATTGCCGTGGCTTGCTTGGTTTAATGTAAGGTAGAGTAGCCTTTTAGGCGATTTGTTGTAGGCTCAAGACTGTGGCCGCCGGTGCCAGCCCGCCTTGTGGCAGTGGCGGCATGGCGGCCCGTATTCGTCATTTGCCCTTCTCGGCAGCTTTGGCTTTGTCGTGTCTACGCTTAGCGTCCCAGTTGGGATCGTGGCGGCGTTGCAGCTCGCTGGCAACGTCTTCTATGCGCAGACCCTTCTCGGTGAGCAGCACTTCAAGGTGGTACAGCATGTCGGCAGCCTCGTAAACGAGCTTCTCTTTGGTGCCTGCCGTGGCCTCTATCACCGTTTCCAGGGCCTCTTCGCCCACTTTCTGGGCTATGCGGTTCACGCCTTTGGTGAAAAGAGCAGTGGTATAGCTGCCTTCTGGCATATCATGGCGGCGCTGTTCTATGAAGTCCTGCAGTTCGGAAAGGAAGTTCAGCGGTTTCGGATCGTTGGTTTCACCCCAGCAAGTATCGGTTCCGAGGTGGCAAGCCGGCCCGTCGGGATGCGCTCTCACCAGCAACGTGTCGTGATCGCAGTCCGATTTTATGCTCACCAGGTGCAGATAGTTGCCCGAAGTTTCGCCTTTCGTCCACAGTTCCTGCCTTGAGCGGCTCCAGAATGTAACGAGTCCGGTGCTCAAAGTCTTGTCCACGGCCTCTTGGTTCATGTAGCCCAACATCAGCACTTGCTGTGTTTGCGCGTCTTGTATTATGGCCGGAACCAGTCCGTTTTGCTTCTTAAAGTCTATTTCCATACTTATATTGTTGTTGAATGTTGAGTGTTTTATGACGGGTTACGTTAATGATGGCCTTCAGTTCTTATTGCTGTTGAGCTCCGAATATTGTGGACTCATGCTCCGTCGGGCCAGCTTTTGCTCATCGCTATTGTAAGCATTGCCCCATCATGGTTTACGCTCAGTGTGTTATTCTCACGTTTATACCCTCGTCCCTCAGGTATCTTTTCAGTTCCGGAATGCCTATTTCGCCAAAGTGAAACACACTTGCGGCCAGCGCGGCATCGGCCTTTCCCAGCGTGAAAGCATCGCGGAAGTGCTCCATTTTGCCCGCTCCGCCGCTCGCTATCACCGGAATGGGCACGGCGTCGGCCACCTTGGCCAGTGCGTCGCAAGCAAAACCCTGCTTCACTCCGTCGTGGTCCATGCTCGTAAAGAGTATTTCTCCCGCTCCGCGGTCGGCCACTTGGCGTGCCCAGTCGATAAGAGTAAGCTCTGTTCTGGTACGTCCTCCGTTTACGTAGCAGTGCCACCCGTCAGCGTCATGGCGTGCATCAATGGCGCAAACACACACTTGTGAGCCGTATTTCTGAGCTATCTGGTTGATGAGTTGCGGATTCTTTATTGCAGCAGTATTGATACTGACCTTGTCTGCACCGGCATTGAGCAGCCGGTCCACGTCGTCCAGCTCGTGAATGCCGCCCCCCACGGTAAAGGGAATGTTTATTTTGCTTGCCACTTGGCTAACCACGTTGGTGAAAGTGCGGCGTCCTTCCACGCTCGCTGTTATGTCAAGGTAAACCAGTTCGTCGGCTCCGGCATCGCTGTATGCCTTGCCCAGTGCCACGGGATCGCCGGCTTGGCGCAGGTTTACGAAATGTGTGCCTTTCACTGTTTGCCCGTCTTTCACGTCGAGACATGGTATAATGCGCTTGGCCAGCGTGTTTTTGCCGGGACTGTTGAACATGTCGCGCACCTCCTTTGTTATGCGTCCTTCATAGAAAGCCTTGCCAAACACCACCGAAGGCACGCCCTCATTGTCAAGCGAAAATATGTCTTCGTCGCACGAAACACCTCCCGAGGCAATGAGATTAATCCACGGAAAGGTCTCCAATACTTTCCTATAGAGGTCTATTGCCGGTCCTGTTAGCATGCCGTCGCGCGATATGTCGGTTATGAGTACTTGGTCTACGCCTCGGCTTATGTAGTAATCAAGGAATGGGAGCAGCTCTGTCTGGGCCTCCTCTTTCCATCCGTTAATGCTTATATGGCCGTTTTTGACGTCGGCTCCAAGTATTATGCGGCTTGCTCCGAATCTTTTCAGCCACGAGCAGAACAGCTCCGGATTGGTGGCGGCAACGCTTCCAATGGTTACCATGGCAGCTCCCGAGTTGAAAGCACGCTCCAGGTCGTCGGTGGTTTTTATGCCTCCGCCAAAGTCTATGGTCAGGTTGGTGGCCTCGGCAATGCGCTTCAGCGTGTCGCAGTTTACTATATGGCTTGCCTTTGCCCCGTCAAGGTCGACCACATGCAGCCGGTTGAAGCCCAGCTTTTCAAACTCCCGGGCCTGGCTTACAGGGTCTTCGTTGTATACTGTCATACGGTCGTAGTCGCCTTTGGCAAGCCTTACGCAGCGCCCGTCAATGATGTCAATGGCTGGAATTAGCTCTATCATAGTTCAATAAAGTTTCTTAAGATTGTTTCTCCTATGCTTCCGCTCTTCTCCGGGTGGAATTGTGTGGCGTAGAAGTTGTCCTTGTGTAGTGCGGCAGAGTAGGGAAGAATGTAATTTGCCGTTGCTATCGTGTACTCTGACAGTGGAACATAGAAACTGTGAACAAAGTAACAGTAAGCGCTATAGAGCAAACCGTCGAACAGTGGGTCCTCTACTATGTCTATTTGCTGCCACCCCATGGCCGGCACCTTATCGGTATGGCGTGTGGGTTGGAACCGCATTACGGGCAGGGGAAATACTCCGAGGCAGTCGGTAGGGCCCTCTTCTGAGTGGCTACACAACAGTTGCTGGCCCACACAGATACCTAACACGGGCTGTTTCAGCCCTACTATGAGCTTGTCGAGCCCCTTTTGGCGCAAGTAATTCATGGCAGTGAGGGCATTACCCTGTCCGGGGAATATTACTTTATCGGCATTTTGGAGCGTCTCTTTGTCGTCAGTGTAAACCGGATCTACCCCCAACCGCCTCAAGGCGTTGAGCACCGACTTTATGTTACCGGCATTATATTTCAGTACTGCTATTTCCATTGTTTGTATGTTATTTAGCCATGAGAGGCTGAAATCTGACCTTGAAGCCTGCCGTTGCGGGCTTACAATAATTTGACGAAGTCGGGTTCAGTCTGTCACCACTATTTTATTTATTGCTTTTGGCTCATCAGGTAGGCCTTGAAGTCGCCGAAGCCGCTGCTCATGGGCACGGCTTCCTTCTTGCCCTGCATGAACCTTGCGAGCCGCTCGGGAATGGGAATGTCGGCTCCTATTATCCGGTCAACCTTCTCCTTGAACTTTGCCGGATGTGCAGTTTCGCAGAAGATGCCCGTCTCTCCGCTGCCAAGTTGCTCCCGTAGTGCCCTGTATCCGCATGCGCCATGTGGGTCTAGCACGTAGCCTGTACGCTTATAGCACTCCCGCATGGTGTCTTCTATCTGGCCGTCGCTGTAGGTTGCGCCGCTGATGTCGCCCCTAATGGCATCCCATGAGCCGCTATAGAGGGCTAGTATGCGTGCAAAGTTTGACGGATTGCCCACGTCCATGGCGTTGGCAAGGGTCTGAACCGACGGCTTTGGCTCATATTTGCCGGTCTGAAGGTACTTATAAAATATGTCGTTGGCATTGTTGGCGGCCACGAAACGGCTTATAGGCAGTCCCATTCGCTTGCCAAACAGGCCGGCGGTTATGTTGCCGAAGTTGCCGCTTGGAGTGCACATAACCAGCTGTCCGGCCTTTCCGGTCTTTTCCTTCAGGCGTGCGTAGGCGTTGAAATAATAGAAAGCCTGAGGCAGAAAGCGTGCCACGTTTATGCTGTTGGCCGAGGTCAGCCGCATGTGGGCATTGAGTTCGGGGTCCATGAATGCACTCTTTACCAGCGCCTGGCAGTCGTCGAACACGCCGTTCACTTCTATTGCGGTTATGTTTTGCCCCAACGTGGTGAACTGGCATTCCTGTATCGGGCTCACCTTCCCTTTGGGATAGAGCACGTATACGTGTATGCCGTCAACGCCGAGGAAGCCGTTTGCCACGGCCGAACCGGTATCGCCGCTCGTGGCCACCAGCACATTCACGAGCCTGTCCTCGTGCTCCCGCACCGTGAAGTAACGCAAGAGGCGGGCCATAAACCTTGCTCCCACGTCCTTGAAGGCAAGTGTGGGCCCATGGAATAGCTCCAATGCGTATATGTTTTCGTCTATTTGGTGCAGCGGACAGTCGAATGTCAGCGTGCCGTCAACAATCTCTCGCAGGGCCTTGTGGTCAACATCATCGCCGAAAAACTCCAGGGCCACGGCGTAGGCTATATCGTTGAACGGCATCCTGTCAATGCTTTCGAAGAATGCTTGGCTCATTCTGCCTATGCGTTCGGGCATGTACAGCCCGCGATCTTCGGCCAATCCCTTCACCACTGCTTTCTCAAGCGAGGCCAAAGGGGCTTTTCCGTTTGTGCTGTAATATTTCATTTCTTAATTGTTTGCTGTTTTTCCGTTGTGTAATAATTCAGCCTCGAGGGCCCAGTCAGGCCTTACAGTGCATGAAGGTTTGCATGAATTCGCTCAGCCTTAGCATGCCATAGCCGCCGCTTACGCAGCTTTCCTCGTCGTAGACCATGGTGTTGTCTGGCTTAATGCCATTGTACCAGATGGCGAAAGGCACCGGTTCCTTTACGTGGGTGCGTATCTCCACAGGTGTGGGATGGTCGGGTAGGAGGGCTATTGCCACTGGTTCGGTCCACGTGCGCACCTCCCTGTAGATGGGCTCCACAACCCTATGGTCAAGATATTCTATTGCTTTCATCTTCAGGTTTAGGTCGCCGTCGTGGCCCGCCTCGTCGGTAGCTTCGAAGTGTAGGAACACAAAGTCCTTGTTGTACAGTTCGGTCAGCGCTGCCTGCACCTTGCCTTCGTAGTTAGTATTGGCCAGTCCCGTGGCGCGAGGAACGTTTATTATGTCGAGCCCGGCATAGTGACCGATGCCTTTTATCAGGTCAACGGCCGAGATGACTGCCCCCGATCGCACCTCCGGATATAACTCATGGAGCGTCTTCATGGCCGGTTTGTAGCCGCCGCCCCATGGCCAAATGCTGTTGGCTTGGTCTTTTCCGCTGGCTGCCCGCTGCTTGTTCAGTGGCGCTTCGGGCAGCAGTTGCTGGCTCTTTATTATCAAATCGTTGAGCAGTCCGGCTGTTTCGGCGGCCGAGAGACGGCCCTTTTCCACCGGCGCATTGCTCATAGGCTTCACCAATAGTGGCTTCCATGGCTCGCCGGGGTGGTCGTGCGGGCCCACGGTCTCAATGTATTTGCTGCCTCCATGCACCACCAGCAGGTGGCGATACTGTATGCCCGGCACAAACTCTATGCGGTCATTGCCCAGCTTTGACTCAAGAAAGTTTATCAGTTCTGCCCCTTCGGCGGTGGTCAGATGGCCCCCGTGGTGGTTCTTTATCTTGCCATCGGCAGTTAGGGTTATAAGGTTGCAGCGCATGGCAAGGTCGTATGGGCCCAGCTTATAGCCTATAGAGGCAGCCTCGAGCGGTCCTCTGCCCTCGTAAACTTGGTTCAAGTCGTAGCCCAAGATAGCGGTATTGGCCACTTCTGAGCCCGGATGGAATCCTTCAGGCACTGTTATCAGTCTTCCGGTGCGACCCTTCCGTGCCAGCAAGTCCATGTATGGCGTGTCTGTTGCCTGCAAAGGGGTGAGCCCGCCAAGCCTCTTTATGGGGTGGTCGGCCATGCCATCACCCAATATAATAATGTGTTTCATGGCTTAAAGAAGATTTGATTTTTACACGTTGGCTATACTCATCACGTTGGCAAACACGCCTGCTGCCGTTACCGAAGCGCCTGCTCCGTAGCCCTGTATCAGCATTGGGTACTCCTTGTAGCGTTCGGTTGTGAGGCTCACCACGTTGTTGCTGCCTCGCAGGTTGTAGAAAGGATGGTCGGCCGACACTGCTTTCAGCCCCACGTTGCACCGTCCGTCCTCCATGGTGGCTACGAAACGCCACCGCTTTCCTTCGCTTTCGAGCCTTGCCCGCTCTGCTTCGAAGGCCTGGTCAAGCTCGGGCAGGCGACGCCAGAAGTCGTCCAGGCTGCCCTCAAAATACTCATCGGGCACAAAAAGGTGCTTTTCCACGTCGGCCTGTTCCACCTTATAGCCTGCCTCTCTGGTAAGAATCACAAGCTTGCGCACCACGTCTGTGCCGCTCAGGTCTATCCTTGGGTCGGGCTCTGAGAATCCCATCTCCTTGGCAAGTCGCACTGTTTCGCTGAAGGGAGTGTCGTGACTGATGCGGTCAAATATAAAATTGAGGGTGCCGGAGAGTACTGCCTCGATGCGCAAAATACTGTCGCCGGAGTTGCGTAGGTCGTTAATGGTGCCTATTATGGGCAGTCCGGCCCCGACGTTGGTCTCAAAGCGGTATTTCACACCGTTTCTTATAGCCGTCAGTTTCAGCTTCTGATAGTCGGCGTATGGCCCCGAGGCGGCTATCTTGTTGGCCGCAACAACGCTCACGTTGTGCTCCAGCAGCTTCAGATAGCAGTCGGCCACGTCCTTCGACGCGGTGCAATCAACGACTACAGCGTTGAAAATGTTCATGCCGAGCACCTTGCTTAGCAGCTTCTCCGTTGTCGACGGCTCGCTCTGGTTTAGCTGTTCGCGATAGTTTTCAAGGTCTATCCCGTCGCGATTGTATATGGCGTGGTGGCTCGAGGCAATGCCAACCACGTTCAGTTTCAGTCTGGAGGTGCGCTTGAGTTCATCATATTGCGAGCGTATTTGCTCTATAAGCTTGCCGCCTACGGTGCCAACGCCGCATATAAACAGGTTGAGCACCTTGTATTCTGACAGGAAGAAGGAGTCGTGAAGCACGTTAAGCGACTTCCGTAGGTATTTGCTGTCTACCACAAACGATATGTTTGTCTCCGACGCACCTTGTGCACAGGCTATCACTGATATACCTGAGCGGCCCAGAGTGCCGAACAATTTGCCGGCAATACCCGGCGTATGCTTCATGTTTTCGCCCACTATGGCAATGGTGGCAAGCCCACTTTCGGCATACATGGGGAACATACGGCCGTCGGCTATCTCGGAGCTGAACTCTCTGTTGAGCACCTTTACGGCCTCGGTGGCATCCTTATCGCGCACGCCTATTGACGTGGAGTTCTCCGAAGAGGCCTGAGAAACCATGAACACACTTATGCCATGGTTGGCCAGTGTGGTAAATATGCGGCGGTTAACGCCCACTACGCCCACCATGGAGAGGCCGGTTATGGTGATGAGAGTGGTGCCATTGATAGACGAAATGCCCTTTATGGGCTTGCCGTCGCCCTCAACCGTGGCCTTGATCACGGTGCCACGGGCTTTCGGATTAAAGGTATTGCGCACCCGTATGGGTATATTCTTGACGCAAACCGGATATATCGTGGGCGGGTATACCACCTTCGCGCCGAAGTTGCAAAGCTCCGTGGCCTCAACATACGACAATTCGTTAATCGTATATGCCGTTTTTATAATCTTGGGGTCAGCAGTCATGAAGCCGTCCACGTCGGTCCATATCTCCAAAGCCTCGGCATCGAGGGCCGCTGCCAGTATAGATGCGGTGTAGTCGCTACCTCCCCGGCCCAGATTGGTGGTCTCTCCGCTCTGCCTGTCTTGCGAAATAAAGCCCGGAACCACCGTTATCCGACTCATGTCGGCAAAGGATTGGCTCACGAGATTGGCCGTAAGAGCCGAATCAAGGCTGCGTTTGCTCTCTGTTTCCTCAGTCTTTATAAACTCGCGGGCGTCCTTCCACTGCGAGCCACGTATCAGAGTGGCCACTATTAGCGACGACAGCCGTTCGCCGTACGACACAATTGCGTCGAGCGTCTTGTGGCTAAGGTCATGGATTAGGTAAACACCGAAGAAAATTGATTGCAGTTGTTCGAGCAGGGAGTCTATCTTGTTGAATAGGGTTTCGCGCGAAGTAGGGTCAGTTATTATTGTGTCTATCATCGCATGGTGGCGTTCCACAATCTTGCCATATTCTGTTCGCCAGCCTTCATCGCCCCTAAGGGCCATGTTTGCCGTATGAATCAGCTGGTCGGTGATGCCTCCGAGCGCGCTCACCACTACGATGATGGGTTGTCTTTTTGCTTCCTGCTCCACAATGTTCTTTAGAGTCAGGATTGAATTTACGGAACCAACGGACGTTCCTCCAAACTTTAATACTTTCATTATCCTTATGTTTTTGGTAATGCTCTGCGTCCCTCTTTACAACTGAGCGGGCACAAAACTTGGGCACAAAAATACAAATAATTAGCGCAATAAGCAACGATTTTCTAATAAAACTGCCTGTTTTTGCTCCTATTTGGAATAATACGGCAGTATTTGTACAGCTCAATCATACTGCAAGCAAAGGCATACGCCCTATACGGCAACGGCATTGCGTGGCATTGGCCCGCTCCGGTCTCCGGCCCTGTTCACCGATTCTGCGCCCCGAAATAAGTAAAAGCGGAAGCATACATCAATTGTTGCCCTTTCGGCCATCAATTGTTGCGCATTTGGTCATCAATTGTTGCGCATTCGGCCATCAATTGTTGCGCAATTAGCTCTCAATTGAAATACGTATGCGTCAAAGTCCCATCAGTCCGTCATAGTTATGAAATGGGCGGCCCGTTTCTATTCCGAGAGCCACAAGAGCCTTTCGTTCTTCGGCGCTTAACATAACTGAATGCCGTCTTTTTCCACGTTAAGCTTGAATGCGGACTGCCTGTTCCCCCAATCAGACAGTGTGTAAATAACAGGATGTATCATGGCATCTATCTTCCATCCCAATTCCCAAAAGGGGTAAGTATACATGTCATGGTCGCTCTCTTCTATGGCTGGCTTGTCTAAAAGTATCAATAAGTCCCAGTCGGACCCATTGTGTGAGTCTCCACGAGCTTGGGAACCAAAGAGGATAACATGCCCATTGCTCGGGATTATCCTATTGGCTGTAGCCTTGATTTGTGAGAAAATAGCAGCGTCCATAATATATATTTATCTGATGCAAAGTTAAGTTATTCTACTGAAAGTTACAAATCTTTGCCTTTATTTTATTCCTATGTTAGTGCTGTATAAGCCCTAAATGTTGCCCGTAGGCTTTCAGTTATTGATAATTTTCCCTAACTTTGCAGCAAAACTCAACAAATTATATCATTATGAAGCAAATACTCTTAGCCGCCGTGCTTATGCTTTCGGCACTTGCGGCCAACGCACAGGCAGGACTGAAGAAGGTGTACGACGAGACAATAGACCCGCTGGAACAGATAGATAAGGCCGTGGCCGAAGCTCAAAAGGGCGACAGTGCACGCTTCGTGATATGCCAAGTGGGCGGTAATTGGTGCCCGTGGTGCCTCCGCTTTGCCGACTTCGTGAGCAAGGATGCCGACATTACCAAGGTGATAGAGGCCAATTTCGTATACATTCACGTCAACTACAACCCGCGGAAGAGCAACCCTCAGGCCGAGAAGCTTATGCAGCGGCTGGGCAATCCGCGCCGTTTCGGGTTTCCGGTGTTCGTGATTCTCGATGCCAATGGGCGCGTACTGCACATTCAGGACTCAAGTTTCCTGGAGGAAGGGCAGGGCTACAGCAAGGAGAAGGTGCTGCGATTCCTCAACGACTGGACTCCAAAGGCCGTGGGAAATAAGGGCTGCGGCAGTGCCGGATGCTCTAAATGCCAACTCAATAACGAAGTGGTGAGCACGATAATGGCCCGCCGTTCGGTGCGCAAATATCAGGATAGGCCCGTAGAACATGCCAAGTTGGAGCTGCTGACCCACTGCGGAATCAATGCGCCTAATGGCATGAACAGCCAAAAATGGGCTGTGAGAGTGGTGGAGAACAAGGACTTTATCGATGCCACAACGGCCATTTTCCGCAAGGCTAACCCCGATATGGTGGCCCGCGATGCCAATTTCAAGAACATGTATCGCAATGCTCCCAACCTTATATGCGTGGCAACGCCCGGCGGCAAGGCCACTCTCGATGCGGGAATGCTGGGCGAGAACATAATGCTGGCTGCGCAATCGCTCGGCCTTGGCACCTGCTGCCTGGGCGGGCCGGTGCGCTTCTTGAACACCAATGCAGAGTGTAAGCCTTATCTTGACAAGCTGAACTTGCCCGAAGGTTACCAAATTAGCTTCATCATAGCCGTGGGATATCCCGACGAACAGCCCGAGGCCAAGCCACGGGATGAGAGCAAGGTGGAGTTTATTAAGTAATTGTGGGCCGAGCCTAATGCCCGCTCTGCCCCGCCATATCAGGATAACCGCCACACGAAAATGACGATACAGTATCTTTCTGACTTGCATTTGGAGCTGAAAGACAATGCCAACTACCTGAGCGAACTGCCGCTAAGGGTAACCGGCAACGTGCTTGTGCTGGCGGGAGACATTATATATCTGGGCAACAAAGAGCTGGAGCGGGCCCCTTTTCTCAGCTGGGCGGCCGACCACTATGAGCAGGTTCTGATGGTGGCGGGCAATCATGAATACTACGGTGGCTACGACATGGCGGCGCTGGGAGACTCATGGGAGTACAAGATAGCGCCTAATGTGGGCTACTATCAGAACCGTGTGGTGAGATTGAACGATGTGGACTTGGTGCTCACATCGCTGTGGTCGCACATTCCTCCTGAGCGAGAGAGGCTCACAACCACCTATCTCAGCGACTTCCATAAGATACTTTACGACGGCCATTTGCTGACTCCGGCCGACTATAATGCCACCCACGAGCGCTGCCTGAGCTTCGTAAGGCGGGCAGTTTCGGCCTCTTCGGCCCGCCATAGGGTGGTGGTGAGCCACCATGTGCCCACATTACTCTGCTCGCCGCCTAAGCTTCGCACAATAAAAAACGGCCAACTGCTCAGCGCTTTCACCGTGGAGCTGACCGACTATATACGCCATGCGCCCATAGACGCATGGATTCACGGCCACTCTCACGTAGGTTTCCACGTGGATTTGGGCGGAACGCAGGTGCTGAGCAACCAACTCGGCTACGTGTTTCATGAGGAATACAAGTGGAATCACTTTGATTTCGGCAGGAAAATAGTTATTAATGACGATTGAGGAGTGTTGACTGCTGAATTGGCTTGATGGGTAAATTAATAATGTATAGTAAGGAGCCATTGTGTGATTTTTCCATCATCAACCGGAGAAATTAGACATTCCGCACTCAACATTCTTCATTCTCAAAGTGGATTTTCGCGCCAAAGTGGTGGAAAATACTTTTATTCCACCTATTGAGGTTTATTTTACCTCTTATTGAAATAGGTTTTTTCTTAAATTTGCAGCACAAAAACAAACTGACAAATAAAAAACCTAACAGCAATGAAGTATTTCTACAAGCTTATCGTATTTACGGCTTTATGCCTCGTTATGGGCGTTCCGGCGGCCAAAGCACAATATGGCCCTGTGGGATTCGTAACCTGCAACGACGGCATAAACGGCATAACAGGAGGCATGGGCGGCACTGTGGTGAGAGTAACCAACCGGCAGGACCTTGCCAAATATGCCGGTTCGGCCGACCCTTACATTATTATAGTTGACGGAAAGTTTGAAGGCAGCGGGCTGAACCGTACAAAGGACGTGATAAGCGTGAGCAGCAACAAGACCATAGTAGGCGTAAAGGGAGCCGAACTGGCCGGAATCGGGCTCGACGTTAAGAACAAGCAGAACATAATAATACGCAATCTGACCATTCATCATGCCGATCCCGACGCAATAGCCTGCCGCAACAGCCACCACATATGGGTGGACCACTGCAACGTTTACAGTCAGGACGAGGCCGACAAGGAGGACTGGGACGGCCTGATAGACCTGACATCGGGTTCCAGTTACCTTACGGTGTCGTACTGCTACGTGCACGACCACCACAAGGCATGCCTGCTAAACTCTGGCACTATGCACTTTGAGGACAACGGAAAGAACCGTGCCACCTACCACCACAATGCCTTTTCGGGCATAGATCAGCGCTGTCCGCGCATAGGTTACGGCCTTGGCCACGTGTTCAACAACTACTATCAGAATATAGGCTCTTACGCAATAGGCATACATACACAGGCAAAGGTGGTGTCGGAGAATAACTATTTCGGTCCGTCAGTGTCGCATCCGTTCTGCCAAATGTATGCTTCGAGCAAGGATGATGCCTCTTGCGGGTTCCTGTCGGATAGCGGAAGCTACTTCACTAAGCCCAATTCTACCGACTTTAAGTATAGACCCTTGGGCACAAACTTTAACCCCGACGAGTGGTATGAATCGGGTTTCGCAGTTGAAGACGCCGCTAACGTGGCCTCGCTCTACCCCAACAACGTGGGCCCAGTAGAGGGACTGGAGCACGAACCCATACTTTGGCCGGGCAACGGAGCCACAGGAGTGGGCACCGACGCAGTGCTTCGCTACAGCCAAATTGAGGGTATGACGGGCGCCGAGGTGTACTTCGGCACATCAGAACAGGCCATGCAGAAGGTGGATCCGGCCACAGTGGCGCTGCAACCCAGCACAACCTACTTCTGGCAGGTGCGCGCACTGACGGCCGACACGAGCTATCTGAGCCCTGTTTACCGCTTTACCACGGCGCCGGAGAAGGCTTTTGGCCCCACACCACGTAACGGAGAAGCCAACGCTCAGCTACGTGCCGGCACCTCGGAAAAGGCTAAAACCACGCCCATGACGCTGCAATGGCGGGGTGCTGCGGCCGCAACGGGCTATGATGTTTACCTATCCACGTCAGCCGACGACCTTGACGGTCACCTGGTGGGCACTACAACGGCCACCAACTTCAATCCGGGCACTCTGCTCTACGGCCAAGACTACTACTGGAGAGTGGACACACGCACGGCCGGAGGCAACATAGTGAAGGGCGACACCTGGACCTTCTCTGCGCCGGCACGCTACATTCGCAATGGCCGTACAGAGATGGAGCACCTCGCTCGCAGTGCTTACGCCTACCTTGAGAGGCAAGACGGCACTTGGTTTAAGGCCATGAACGACTCTGTTACCGTGGGAGAGGCCGGTCCGGGAGCCATGACCGGAATCTGGGACGATGAGGACGGCACCTACACACTTAAGGTTCGATTCTACGATGAGAAAGCAGGCAGGGCCTGGATGGGCC
This sequence comes from uncultured Prevotella sp., assembly GCA_964623995.1. Classification (GTDB taxonomy): domain Bacteria; phylum Bacteroidota; class Bacteroidia; order Bacteroidales; family Bacteroidaceae; genus Prevotella. The sequence continues at coordinate 30,482 of CAZUWO010000013.1, forward strand.
TGTCTGTCAACGACCAATTGCTGGATTCGTGGACCGGAAGCAAGGTTTACCAAATGACTACCCACGTTATAGAGAAGCCCGTGGAGCTGAAACGGGGCGACCAAATACGCATAGACTTCTACACTGAGAGCAAGATGCGCTGCCGAATAGACTGCTTGTATGCCGTGGCTGACCAAACCGGCATAAAGGAACTTAAGGCAGAACAGCCCAATAATGGCGAAACCGTGATTTATGACCTGTCGGGCCGCAGGCTCAGCAGCATAACACAGCCGGGCATTTACATTGTTAATAATAAGAAGGTTGTCTTTAAAGGTAAATAATTAAGGTTGTTTGAGTTGTGCCCTGGCGGCAAAGTGCCGTCGGGGTTACAATTTTTTTAAGCGGCAAAGGGCTTAGTGGTGGATGCAGATTCTTCCCATAGAGCCCTTTGCTGTATTCTGTTTCTCAGCCTGTTACGGCCGTCATGGCCGTGCCGTTGCCATAAGACGGCAGCATGGAAAAAAGCCTGATAGCTTGCATTTGCCTCGGTTTTTTAGTAACTTTGCGGTGCCGGAACGCCGGCTTAGCGTTTCGTCTGATAGGCATACCTGTTGGCATGCAGCCCTTGAGCCATAGCAGTAATTTTATAGAATAATAGCCGTAATAGCATTACGGCAGCTTCGTAACCTCATTACGGAAGTCCCGTAATCCGATTACAGAAGTTTCGTAACGTCGTTACGGAAGTTCCGTAATGCCATTACACAAGTTCCGTAATCCGATTACGGCTGTTCTTTCGTCTGATGCCTGTTTTATACAGCCCCATCGGCTCTAATAATATGCCAAATCGAAAGCTTGGTGATGTAAGTGTGTTGAACCTTACATTCTTGACAGGTTATTTCATATCTGCGCTCTATTTTTTGTCTAAAAGCTTATCTATATCGAAATCTTTTCACTATTTTTGCAGCATGATAAGCCGGGAAGACTGCATAAAGAAGTTAAAGGACAGTAAGTTATTTGTGGCTCAAAAGTTTAATGTCCATTCAATGAAGTTGTTTGGTTCTGTTGCCAAAAATAAGCAATCAGAGCTGAGCGACGTTGATATTGCTGTGGATATGGACCCAAATCTCTTCCTGCAAGTGGGCCTAAAGCGGTACTTGGAGGCCAAACATGGCTGCAATGTCGATGTTATCCGATACCATAAGGGCATGGATGAGTTCCTTCTAAAGCAAATAAACAATGATGGAGTCGTCATATTCAGCTGATAAAGACATAGTTTTGCACATACTGAATAAGCTTCAAGATGCCATATAAAGGTTAAAGTTGCGCACCAGAATGATTCATTCCGGTGATGATTTTGCCACTTCTCCGGAGGGAATGGAAAAGCTTGACGCCGCTTGTATGCTTTTAATCGCAATAGGGAAAGCATAAAGAATCTTGATAAACTTACGAATGGGCAACTTCTTCCTACTTATCCGTCAATACCATGGAAGCAAGTAATGGGGATAAGAGATGTTATAGCCCATCATTATTTTGATGTAGATGCTGATACAATTTATCAGGTTCTGAGTGAGGATATAGACCCATTGCTCGAAGCTATAAAGTTTTTTAAGTCGCGAGAATATTAAGATGAAAATATAAAAGGGTATGTCAGAAGGCGACTTCTTTGACATACCCTTGCTCTTTTCTGCTCCTTTCACAGGGCAGCTAACGCTTTTATAGATGCTTGTTATTTGTAAGACTGCTGCAATATTTCCACTATTTCGTCGTGGGTTAGCGGCTGCCGGTCGCACTGAACCAAGCCCCCCATCACCTCGATGGCATTGGTAGCCATGTCGCTAAACTCATCAGGTGTGATGCCGTAGTCGCTCATTTTTAGTTCGCTAACGCCGCAAGCCTTCTGCAAATCAACCAGAGCGGTTATGAAATCCTCCGGTTTTGATGCGTCGTCCTTGCCAAGGAAGTGCGCCATGTTGATGAACCTGTCGTCGCAAACATGCTTTTTTATCACGGCAGAGAAGTAAGCCTTCGATATCATAATAAGTCCGGCGCCGTGAGGTAGAGCCTCATGATAGGCGCTCATGGCATGTTCTATGCTGTGTTCGGCCGTACATGCGCTCGTGTCCATGGAGTATCCGCTCATGGTATTGGCAAAAGCCATGCGCGCACGGGCTTCTTTGTCGGCGCCGTTGCTGTAGGCTATGGGCAGGTAATGGCCCACATTGCGGATTGCTGCCTCCTGAACCATGTCGGAGAAGAGGTTGGAGCGGCTGCTCACATAGCCCTCAAGCGAATGGAAGAGTGCATCGAAGCCCTGATAAGCGGTAAACTTTGGCGGCACCGACATCATGAGGTCGGGGTCCACAATGGCATAAACGGCGAAGTCGCGCGGGTCGCCTATGCCCAGCTTCTCGTTGGTTTCAGGGTTTGTTATCACACCGGCGCAGTCCACTTCCGAGCCTGTTCCGGCCGTGGTGGTAATAGCAATCCATGGCCGTGGCGCGTTTTTAGGCTGCTGTTTCTTTCCTGTGCGGCCTCCGGCATAGTTCCACAAGTCGCCCGGATTGGCGGCATTGATGGCTATTACCTTAGCAGCGTCCATCACGGAGCCGCCACCCAAGGCCACGATAAAGTCGCAACCTTCGGCATTTGCCAGCTTGGCACCGTCTTCAACGTTCTGCTTTGTGGGGTTGGCTTGTATCTTATCGTATACCACTGAGGCCACTCCGGCCTTGTCGAGTTCAGCTATTGTGCGGTCGAGGTAGCCGTTTGCGCGTGTCGACTTGCCGTTAGAGATTACCACGAGTGCCTTTTTGCCGGGCATTTGCAGTGTATGCAGGTTGCTTAACTGGCCCGAACCGAAGAAAACAGCGGTCTGACCTGGGAATACAAAACTTAATCTTGTGTCCATTTTGCTTTTATATCTTGGTTTTATGCTGCAAAGATAAGCATTATTTCCCAATGCCAGCTTACATATTTCACGGTTTTATTTACACAATTTCTCTATGCCGCATAAGGCCGGATGTGCCGGCATTGCCACCCGCTACTGTAGGTAGTAGAGGGGGATAGGAAAATGCCGGCACTTAATTGTAAAACGGGAAAGATAGCAGTTAGCATGCCATCGTGTACTGATGTGGCACAGAAAGCATGCTTGTGGGGGTGGAATCAGTCGGCAGTGGGGTACTGAATGTTTTCCGGTTTCATCTGTTCGAGCACCTCAGTGAGGAACTTCTGGGCCTCCCAACGGGCCATAGGCAGGTCGTGAAGCAGATAATTGCCGCAGTCGCGGGGCGCTGCCCCGGGCACTTCGCCATCATAATCGGCTATGAAACTGAACGTTCGGCGCATCAGTTCCACAATATCTGAAGGCTGGAGGTCGCCCCTTAGCAGCAAGTAGTTGCCCGTAAGGCAGCCCATAGGCCCCCAATATATTACGCGGTCTTTCCATTCCGCGTCGTTCCGGAGGTAGGTTGCGGCCAAGTGTTCAATGGTATGGAGGGCTCCCGGGTGAACCACGGGCTCGCGGTTAGGCTCCTTCATGCGTATGTCGAAGGTGGTAACAACCTCTCCGCCCACTTCGTCTTTTCTTGAAACATATATGCCACGCAGCAGCTTTTCGTGGTTAATGGTGAATGATGGTATCTTGTTCATAGTTCGGTATTGGCTATAAGCTTAATGAATTGTCGTGTAACCTCGAAGCTGCCTTGTGCCGCGCGGTTCCAGAAGTCAAAGTATTGAGAGGCCTTTGTGTCCTTGAGCGGCACGTCGCTTATTACCCTCAGCGACACGAAGGGCGTATTATATATGTGGCAAGTCTGCGCAATGGAGCAGCTCTCCATGTCAACCGCCGTGGCCTCGGGGAAGTGATCGAGAATCAGTTGCATCTTTTCGCGCGAGTCAACAAACCAGTCTCCGCTCACGGTAAGGCCGCTTACGAGCTTCTGTCCCTCAGGCATGGCCACCAGAAGAGCCTTTTCTACGAGCCATTCGGGTGCCTTGTAGCGTGCGGGGAGGCCCAAGACCTGCCCGAAAGAGGCGTTATCGCCGCAATATACGTCGTGATAGACGCACTCTGAGGCCACTACCACGTCGAGAGGGTTAAGCTTTTGGTCGGCACCTCCGGCACATCCGGTCGAGATAACGAGCTCAGGGCGGTAGCAATCAATCATTTCCACGGCTCCTATGGCCGAGTTCACCTTGCCTATGCCGCACTTCTGCATCACGATTTCGGCATTGCCGATGGTTCCGGTTACAAAGTCCTTATGGTCGTGGCACTCGTTACGGCGGTTGTCGAGTAGGGTTTGCAGCTCAGCAAACTCCTTGTCCATGGCCACTATAATTCCTATTCTCTTCACAAATACAATAATATTTTATGCTTGCAAAATTACTCAGATTATCCAATATTACAGGCATCGCAGCCGGAATTTTTTACTTCGGCAACATTTTTGGGCCATTTTCCCGTTTCCGATATGCCGCAATTGCCGACGAAAGATTCTGTCTTTCAGTCAAGTTATCTTATTTTTATAAGAAATATTACAGTCAAAAGCATTTGCGTTATCTAAAAAATACGTATCTTTGCGGCTGTTTCCAGACAAAGGAGAACAAAGAACAATGAATCCAGAGAGAAGCGTCAGGCTGCTCACGGCACACGGAATAAAGCCCACAGCCAACCGCATACTGATACTGAATGCCATAACCGACAAGGGCAACCCACTGTCAATGAAGGAAATTGAGACCCGATTGCTCACGGTGGACAAGTCGGTTATCTCGCGCACATTGGCCCTTTTTCGTGACCATCACTTAGTTCATGCGATTGAAAGTGCCGATGGGGCATTGCACTATGAAACCTGCCTGAGCCGCGATGAGGCTCATGACGACGACGAACACGTACACTTCTTCTGCGAAAAGTGCCACCGCACCTTCTGCCTTACTGATGTTCCGGTGCCCGAAATAAGCGTGCCCGCTGGCTTCAAGCTCAGTGAGACCAACGTGATAGTGCGCGGACTGTGTCCCGAATGCGCCTCTAAGAAATAAAGAAAAGACTACACTGTAATAATGATATTTGTGAGAGAAAGAAAATGAAAAAGCTTATTTTCCTGATTGTAGCGTTGGTAGCAGTGGCTCTGTCCGTTCCTATGGGCTGCTCTCAGGGCAAGCCCGAAGTTAAGGATTCGGTGGTAGACAGCGACTCTGTGGCCTCTCTTAAGCTCGATTCCATTGACAGCCTGATAGAATCAACGCCAATGCCGAAGTCCGCCGACGAGCTTTTCGACGACTTTATTTTCAATTATGCGGCCAACCGCAAGCTGCAACTGCGCCGCACGGTATTCCCTTTGCCTGTTGTTGAGGGCAATCGCACGACCCACATTGCACGCCACAACTGGCGCATGGAGCACTTTTTCATGGCTCAAGGCTTTTATACGAGGATTGTGAGCGACCACAAACAGCTGCGACTTGTTAAGGATACGGCCGTAAATCACGTAATGATTGAGAAGATACGCCTGGCAAACGGCGCCGTGGACCAGTTCATATTCAATCGCCTTCAGGGCAAATGGATGCTCACTAAGCTTGTGCGCACCAGCATAAGTCACGCATCTGATGCCGACTTCCTTACGTTTTACAGCCACTTTGCCACCGATACCGCTTACCAGATGGCCCACGTGGCCGACCCGTTTACGTTTAAAGGCCCCGACCCAACCTCCGACGACGCCACCATGACGGGCACCATATATGCTGAGCAGTGGCCCATGTTCATGCCAGAACTGCCCAGTGCCACCTTCTTCAACATATACTATGGGTCGCAGAAAGCACATGGAAATAATAAAATATTATATATTTGCGGCATTGCAAACAGCCTGGAGCAGTCGCTCACTTTCCGCAAACGCGACGGCCAATGGATGCTAACAAAACTTGAACTATGATGCGCACGGAGCACAACTTCAACCTACTGCACTACAATACCTTCGGTATCGACGCCTGCTGCGACACTTTCGTGGAGTACAACTCCACCGATGAGGCTGCCGAACTGGCCCTACGGCTTGCCGACGGGCCCTATCTGCTGCTCGGAGGGGGCAGCGACCTGTTGCTGACGGGCAACTTTCACGGCACGGTGGCACACTCAGCGATACGTGGTTTTGAGGTTTCAGAGGCTGGAGGCGACGATGTGGTGGTGCGTTGTGGTTCTGCCGAGGTGTGGGACGATGTGGTTTCGCGCTGCGTTGACCTTGGTCTTTACGGCATGGAGAACCTCTCTCTCATTCCGGGAGAAGTGGGAGCGTCGGCCGTTCAGAACATAGGAGCCTACGGAGCCGAGGTCAAGGACCTGATAACCACGGTGGAAGTGGTGGAGATAGGCACTGGGCGGAGACTCACTCTGAGCAATGCCGACTGCCGGTATGCCTACCGTGACAGCCGCTTCAAGCACGATTGGCGCGACCAGTACATTGTTTGCTACGTCAGTTACAGGCTCAGCCGCAAGTTCAACCCACGCCTCGACTATGGCAATATACGGGCAGAGCTGGCCGAAGAGGGCATAACGAGCCCAACCCCCCAGCAACTCCGCGACGCCATAATTAGCATTCGGCAGGCCAAACTGCCCGATCCGAAGGTGATGGGCAATGCAGGCAGCTTCTTTGTAAACCCCATCGTGAGCCGAGAGAAGTTCCTCAGCCTGCAGAGAGTGTGGCCCTCTATGCCCCATTACACTCTAAGCGACGGGCGGGAGAAGATTCCTGCCGGCTGGATGATAGAGCAATGCGGATGGAAAGGGCGCCATTTGGGCAAGGCGGGAGTGCACTCCAAGCAGGCCCTTGTGCTTGTAAACCTTGGCGGAGCCACCGGTTCCGACATAATAAAGCTGATGCACCGAGTGCAGGCCGACGTGAAAGAGCGCTTCGGTATAAGCATTGTGCCCGAGGTGAACGTGGTGTAAGGGTGGCCCGTGCCGTTGCCTTCCGTGGCTGTAATGGCTCGTTCGGCTGAGCCGAATAGGCGGTAGGGCGATCCGGTCCTGCCTTTAGCTAATAGGCTTTGATAGCATATTCTTTTATCACATTATTTATATATAGAGCAAAAGGATGAGATTTAGGTTTCTGGGAACAGGCACTTCGTCGGGTGTTCCAGTGTTAGGGTGCCGTTGTCGCACGTGTATGAGCCACGACAGTCGCGATCACCGGCTGCGCACGGCGGGACTTCTGGAAACCGGTAGCAGTAGAATACTCATCGACTGTGGTCCCGACATACGCCAGCAACTGCTGCCTGTGGAGTTCAAGAAGATTGATGCCGTGCTGCTTACGCACATACATTACGACCACGTGGCGGGCATAGACGACCTAAGACCCTATTGCAAGTTCGGCGACATTGACATATATGCCCAGGCCGACGTGGTGAGCGGGCTGCACCGAACCATGCCTTACTGCTTCGGTGAGCACCTATATCCGGGCGTGCCACGGCTCTGTCT
>CAZUWO010000014.1:0-8219 GCA_964623995.1 uncultured Prevotella sp.
TCAGAGAAGTAATTGGCCTCCTCTTCATAGACATCGAGTCCAGCTGAGCCTATTTTGTGCGAGTGCAAACCGGCTATAAGATCCTCCGTCTTTATCAATTTACCTCTACCAGTATTGATAATCATCACGCCAGACTTCATTTTTGCTATACTCTCATTATTGATCATATGTTTTGTTTCGTCTGTAAGAGGCACATGAAGCGATATTATGTCAGATTGAGCATATAGCTCATCAAGTGTGACCATGGTAATATCGTTGTTCTCTGCGTATGCTTTGTCTGCATAAGGGTCATAAGCCAGCACATGCATACCAAAGCCATTCATTATCTTTGCCACGACTTTTGCTATCTTTCCAAGACCTATCAAACCTACGGTCTTACCATACATGTCAAAGCCCATTAAGCCTTTAAGTCTGAAATTCGCCTCACGTGTGCGCTGAACCGACCTGTATATTTTACGATTCAAGCATAGCATCAATGCAACAGCATACTCTCCAACAGCATGAGGAGAATAGGCAGGCACACGAACCACCTTTACGCCATAATCGGAAGCGGCTTTTAGGTCCACATTATTAAATCCTGCACAGCGCAATGCTATAAGCCCAACTCCATAATCGGCAAGAAGCTTGATTACCTCACGCGTACACTCTGCATTCACAAAAATGCAAACAGCCTGTGCTCCCTGTGCAAGGGCAACTGAATTTATTGACAGGCGCTCTTTATAATAATGTATCTCAAAGCCAAAGTTCTTGTTAACCTCATTAAAGTTGTCCCTGTCATAGCTATGAGCATCAAAGAAAGCTATTTTTGTCATATTAATTAAAGTTTAAGTTTAATATATTTTGGGGTGTATTATTTATTGACTACATTAATCGGATTACCATCAATGAAAGCCTGTAGGTTTTGTTCAGCTATCTTAAACAAACGCTTACGGGCTTCAAGTGAGGCCCAAGCTATATGCGGAGTTATGTAGGCATTGTCACGTTTGAACAATGGGTTGTCGGCTTTTGGTGGCTCCTCAGTCATTACATCAGCGCAATAGGCTTTTATTCTGTGCTGCTTCAGTGCATCAGCCACTGCTTTTTCATCCACTAATGGTCCACGGCCTGTGTTAATCAGTATGGCATCATGCTTCATCAGTGAAATAGTTTCAGTATTAATCAAATGGTTCGTGTCTGGAGTGAGCGGACAATGAAGTGTAACTACATCGGCAAGACTCATCATTTCCTCGAAACTGACTTTCTTAATATAATTAGGCAATTCACTCTGTTGCTTGCTTGTATGTGCCAAAACAACCATACCAAAATCATGAGCTATGCAAGCCACTTTGCTGCCTATATGGCCAAGGCCATAAATACCAATGTGCTTGCCTGCCAATTCCACAAGTGGTGTGTCCCAATAGCAGAAATCTGGACATGCAGACCAACGTCCATTGCGATTAAGAGTAGCATAATGGTCAACCCTTAGAGCCACATTAAGCAAATGGGCAAACACCATTTGAGCAACACTATCTGTGCTGTAAGCAGGAATATTTGTTACTGTTATTCCATGTTTCTTTGCTGCCTCGAGGTCTATATTATTGAAACCGGTAGCAAATTCTCCTATATATTTCAAGCGGGGCAATCTGGACAGCAATTCTTCTGTAACTTGAATTTTGTTTATTAGGATTGCATCTGCGTCTTTAGCCCGGTCCACTATCTCGTCATTGCTGCCTGAACGATCAAACACTTTAAGGTTACCTATCTCCTTAAATCCGTCCCAAGAAATGTCGCCAGGGTTGGCAGCATATCCATCAAGTGCTACTATAACCATAATATAAGAATTATTTGAAATTTAATGCTTTATCCGTTTTAACTTCAACTTGGGCAGATTGATTTCCTGTCCAGCCTTTAATGTGCTGCCCCCAGGGTTTACAGCTCTTACGTAGCATTCCATTCCTGGGCCGTAATTGGCTTTACTTATTGAGGAAAGAGTTTGTCCTTGTCTCACCTTCACTGTCTTTTCTATTCCCAATATTATATATGCGCCATGGCGAACCTCAGGGTCGTCTTCACCATATCTTACCTTGGAGACTGTTTTTTCTGTTTTGACAGTTTTGGGTTCTTTGCTTTTTACTGTTGTTGGGGGAACATTGACTTTTCTATTGACTGTTTGCTTTTGTCTTACAGTTGTATCAGCCTCCGTTTTCGTCTTGAGGCTTAATTCATTTTTTACCCTTGACAATTCAGTTCGCAAAGAAGATATAATGGCCTGTTGAGAGGAGGCCGACCGCTCACTGTTTATTGCAATTTGCCGACCAAGAAAGAATCCCGTAATGCCAACAACCAATATTACAAGTGTTGCACCAACAATCCAGCAACGAAATCTACTTTTTGTTTCACCCAATCTGTCTTCAAGATATTCTTTTGTAACAGAGTTGTCATAATCTTGATCAGTTCTTTCTGATGTTTGATTTTCTCCCATTTCATCGGGAATTTCTGTCTTGTTTACCTCTGTTTTGGGTGCTTCTTTTACCTCGGATGGCTCTATTTGCTCAGCAATTTCTTCTTTTGGTTCTTCTGTTTTTGGAGGGAATTCTTCTGTTTCTTCCTTTATTTGTTTATCAGTTTCAGTGTTTATATCATAGGTTGAAGGTTCTTCTGATTCCTCTACTGGTTCGACTTCATCCAGTTCGTCTCTATTTGGAGTGGTCATAGCAGCATTAATTGCGCTGAAATCTACCCCATTGTTTATTTCAACAGTCTGAAAAGCAGCAAAAGGCTTATTTACAGCATCTCGCAAAGCTTTATCAGGCACGAAAGAAATACGGTCATGACTCTGAATAAGTAGACGTTCTCCACTATTCACACTAACGCTTTCACGGGCCTTAACCTGTTGTATTTTGAAGGTGCCAAGCCCGTTTATCTTAACCAAGCGTTCGGTAGGAAGCGACTGAACAATCTGTCCGAAGAATCCATCTACAAATTCCGCTGCCTGCTTTGGGTCGATACCGCCCCTCTCGGCAAGCATTTTGGCCAGATCAAGAATTCTCACCATTGCCGGTTCCTCCTTTCTTTATGCTTTGCTTGAGAGTTTCTATGGGTTTAAATGACACAACCAACTTCGGGGGAACAAGCATTCGCTTTCCAGTTGACGGACTCACCATCTCCTTTTCCATTCTCTTTTTGACTTCGAAAGTGCCCAGACCGCCTATTTGTATAGCGTTACCGTTTTCCAATTCCGATGATATTATGACTGTAAGACCATCGGCCATACGTTGAGAATCGGCTACGCTAATGCCCAGACGGGAAGCCAAAGCTGCTATGAATTCCTTATTGTTCATGTCGGTTATGCTTCAAATCACTTTTGCATACAGGTCAAACTCATCAGAGTCTGTTATAAGGGCATTGTAGAACCGTCCTTGGCGCAGAGCTTTGTAACCTGCCGGTATGAGTACTTCTGGATCAACTTCAGGCGAGCAGAATTCAGTTCTGCCTATGTAATAGTCACCTTCCTTTCGGTCTATAACCACTTTCATCACTTTGCCCACCTTGCTTGCCTCTATTTCATAGCTAATATCTTGCTGCAATGCCATAAGCTTATCGAGTCGCTGCTGTTTCACTTCTTCGGGAACATCGTCCTTATAGTTCTCAGCACTGAAGGTTCCTTCCTCCTCACTGTAGGCAAAAGCTCCCATTCGCTCAAACTTTTCCTCCCTGACAAAGTCGAGCAACTCTTGGAAATCATCATCAGTTTCCCCGGGGAAACCTACCATCAGAGTTGTACGGATATGTATTCCTGGCACACGACTGCGTATTTCTTTTATCAAATCAAGTGTTTGCTTCTTAGTAACGTGGCGATGCATGCGCGAAAGCATATGGTCTGAAATATGCTGTAAGGCTATGTCAAGATACTTGCAAACATTGTTGCGCTTGGCCATGACGTCAAGAAGACTCATAGGAAACTGGTTAGGATAGGCATAATGCAGTCTTATCCATTCCACGCCAGGTATTTGAGCCATCTTGTCGATTAGCTCCGCAATGTGCTGATGCCCATCAATGTCTACTCCGTAGTATGTAAGTTCCTGCTCTATAACCTGAAATTCTCTCACCCCATTAGCAACAAGACTCTTCACTTCATCAAGAATATCGTTCATGGGACGACTTTTGTGAGGCCCTGTTATGAGCGGAATGGCGCAATAGGCGCACTTGCGGTCACAACCTTCTGCAATTTTTATGTAGGCATAATGGTGTGGAGTGGTGATATGACGGCTTTCAACTTTATCCGGTTTGCCCACTGTGCCCATGTCGTCGAGTAACTTGTTATAGTCGAACTTACCATAGAACTTATCAACTTCAGGTATGCTCTCCTCCAGTTCTTTTTTGTATCGTTGAGAGAGACATCCCATAACATATAGCTTTCTGAGTTGTCCCTGCTTCTTGCGCTCCACAAATTCGAGAATAGTATTAATACTTTCTTCCTTAGCACTCTCAATAAAACCACATGTGTTGATTACGGCGATATCTCCATTAGGTCGCTTAGAATCTGCCACACAATGATAACCGGCATTTTCGAAACGTGCCATGAGCTTCTCAGAATCAACAAGATTCTTGGAGCATCCCATTGTAACGAAGTCTATCTGGTTTCTTTTCATTTGGAGTTTTTAGTATCAAAGAGTGAGTCTACAAACTCTTTCTTGTTGAAAAGTTGCAAATCCTCTATACCCTCGCCAAGGCCTATGTATTTTACAGGTACCTTAAGTTGGTCGCTTATGCCAATCACCACACCACCCTTGGCAGTACCATCAAGCTTGGTTATGGCAAGAGAGGTGATTTGAGTTACTGCGCTGAACTGCTTAGCCTGCTCGAAGGCGTTCTGTCCGGTACTGCCATCTAACACCAACAATACCTCATCAGGAGCCGTGGGCACCACTTTCTTCATCACGTCCTTTATCTTTTTCAGCTCGTTCATGAGCCCCACCTTATTGTGCAGACGGCCAGCAGTATCTATAAGCACCACATCTGCATTGTTGGCTTTGGCACTTTGCAGTGTGTCGAAGGCAACGCTGGCAGGGTCAGCTCCCATTTGCTGCTTCACAACTGGCACTCCTACACGCTCCCCCCATATGCAAATCTGCTCGACAGCTGCAGCACGGAATGTATCGGCAGCACCTAGTACCACCTTCTTCCCAGCTTTCTTGAACTGATAAGCCAGCTTTCCGATGGTGGTAGTCTTCCCTACTCCGTTCACACCTACAACTAATATTACGTAGGGCTTATGGTCGCTTTCCAACTCCCAGCCGTCGGCATCGGTGGTTTTATTTTCTGTAAGGAGCGTAGCCACCTCATCACGAAGTATACTGTTAAGCTCGTCAGTGCCTACATACTTGTCTCGTGCTACGCGCTTTTGTATACGGTCTATAATCTTGATGGTAGTTTCAACGCCAACATCAGAGCTTATGAGTATTTCCTCAAGACTGTCAAGCACGTCATCATCAACTTTAGACTTGCCTGCCACGGCTCTGGCCAGTTTTGAGAATACACTTTGCTTAGTCTTTTCGAGTCCCTTGTCTAGAGTCTCTTTGTTTTTACTGCCGAAAAGTCCGAATAATCCCATGTAAATATATATTTGTGGCAAAGTTACGAAAACTTTTTCACATAATGAGAGTTTAGTATCATTTAATCCAATATTCGTTTTTGTATTATTGGAAACTAAAACTATTACTCAAACTAAGATTTAACAAAAGGATCTTTCGAATTAATCTTAGATACATTTTATTTAACTTCTGCAAGTTACTGACTTGCCAGCCTATATTGATAAAGGTTTAATAAAGGCGCAAGTTCTTTAGATATGTCTGATAATTATAAAATAATATTTAAATATCTCAAATGAAAAATAATAAGGTATTTTTGTTGTAAGATATTGGAACTTTTGCTAAATTTGCAGCATGAAGTGAAAGATAGTAACATTAAATCAACACTACAAATACAATTTATAACTTATGACAGGTACTAATGGAGAATCTTTAAAGGAAATACTTACCAGTATCGACAAAGGCGAAACTCAGCTACCCGACTTTCAGCGTGGTTGGGTATGGGACGACAAGCGCATAAGGATGCTTATAGCCAGTCTTACCAATAATTATCCAATTGGTGCTGCAATGTTTCTTGATAATACGGGAGATAATTTCCATTTTAAATATAGGTTGGTTGAAGGTGTTCCAAGCAAAAATAAAGTACCTCGTTATTTGATATTAGATGGACAACAAAGATTTACAACAATATATCGTGCGTTATATAGCCAATATCCAGTAGAGATAACAGAAGGTAAGAATAAGGAAATATACAGATATTATTATCTACATATTCCTACTTGTCTAAATACATTGACTGATCGTGTTGAAGGTGTTTTATCTGTTTCTGAAAAGAAAATTATAACTGAAAATCTAGGTAGAGATGTCAAAATTGATTTAACAACTCCTGAAAAGGAGTATGAAAATGATTATTTTCCTGCCAATATTATATTTGATCATTCGGCTTCTATGAAATGGTGTATGGGTTATTTACAATATCATGGTCGTACCCGTGAAATTATGGATCAATGGACAGAATTTGATGCAAAAATATTAGAATCCGTATATAATTTTCGTATTCCATTAATTATATTGCCAAACAATATAGAAAAAGAAGCCGTATGCCAAGTCTTTGAAAATGTCAATACGGGAGGAGTTACATTAACGGTATTTGAATTAGTTACAGCATCTTTTGCTGCTGATGGCTTTCAATTACGTAAAGATTGGGACAATATATGGAACAGTCTTAAAAAAGAAAGTGTCCTTAAGTTTAAGAGCAGCCAGCCTGCTTTTACAGGAGTTGATTTCCTCACAACTATAACATTACTTACCAATTATCTTAAATATTCAAAAGGTGAACGTAAAAGTGTTAGCTGTAAAAAGAGAGACGTGCTGTCTCTTAATCTGACTGATTATCAGAATAATAGACAAAGAATGATAGACGGTGTAGAGGAAGCTGTTAAATTCTTAAAAGAACAAAGAATATTTACTTCTGTAGATCTCCCTTATACTTCACAATTAATACCTCTTTCTGTACTCTTTGCCATAAATAAAAACTTATGGTTTGATGTCAATAATAAGGAAAAATTGTCAAAGTGGTATTGGTGTGGTGTTTTCGGAGAGTTGTATGGCGGAGCAAATGAAACACGCTATGTAAATGATGTCGTAGAAATGATAAATTGGGTGAAAGGTAGTGGTGAAATACCTGATACAATAGTTCGCTCAAACTTTCAGTATACAAGGTTGCAAAGACTTTACACAAGAAATAGTGCTGCTTACAAAGGTGTTATGGCACTTATCTTAAAGAATGGCGCTACCGACTTTATTTCAGGTGGTTCTATGGATTTTGCTTCATACGAAGACGAAGCTGTAGACATTCATCATATTTTCCCCGTAAATTGGTGTACAAAAAAGGAAAATAATATTCCACAGGAGCTTTGGAATTCTGTAATAAACAAAACACCACTTTATGCCAGAAGCAATCGTTTTATCCAAGGAGATGCACCAAGTAAGTATTCAGAACGGGTCATCAGAAAATTGAATATAGATGTGGATACATACAAAGGCTTCGTAGCCTCACATGCAATAGATATTGAATCGTTTATACATGATGATTTTGATACATTTTATAAACGTCGTTCCATTGTATTATGTAATTTAATAGAGAAAGCAACTGGTAAGAAAGTAGATGGGAAGCCAAAAGAATGATTTAATGATATATTCTACAATAAAAGCCTTTGTAGCTAAACACTACAAAGGCTTTTATTAAATTTATATCGTATCAATTTATTTATTAGTTACAACGAAAACCGAATAATTTGGGATCTTCATGACTTTCTTTCATCTTAAAAAGATTTCATTTCCCTTAGCTATATTGAGATTCATTACTCTCTTTTAAAGCACCATACAGATAACGAGCAACAGCAGTAGAATTATGAGCCTCACCGTTTTGAACATAACCGTCTACTAAATCTAATGTAAATTCATATCCATTTCTAACTTGGTTCCCTCTGTTGCTTGATTGTGTAAAAGATAGGTTCTTTGGTTTCAAAACTCCTCTTTATTGCATCTTTAAAACAAGTCACTATGGGTTCCGGTATTGAGCATCAAGAGAGTCAATTCTTCATCATTCTGAAGCCAAACAAGTAACCAGTTGGGATGAATATGACA
>CAZUWO010000014.1:8229-37200 GCA_964623995.1 uncultured Prevotella sp.
GACATTCCCACTGACCACGTCTGTTGCCAGACAAGCGATGAGGCTTATATTTAGGGTCAACTTTACCGTCATCAACAAGATCATCGATGACTTTTTTAAACTCTTCCATAGAAAGTCCACGCTTGATGCATCGTTTGACATCTTTGTCAAACTGCTTTGTGGTTTTAAATTTGTAAGCCATCAGATACCCATTTTGTCAAAGTAGTCCTGTGGTGAAGACCATTCCGTGACGTTGCCATTCTTGACATCCTCTAAAGACTTTTCGTATGCAGACTTTGTGGTAACCTTCTCCTTTTTTATTTTCCATCCAAGCCTCTTGCTCAATGATCTAAGAATTGACAGATCATCTGTCGGAATCTGAAGATTATAAGAACTTAAAGATACTTGTGTGCTCATATTTATTGTCCTTTCTCTTGATTTCATTTTTGCAAATATAGATACTTTTAGTGAAGAAAGCAAATTTTGAGGGAGATTTTTATTTGCTGAACTTCTTTCCGAAGAATAGCCAGGCACGACTGACCACTTATCACGTATGATAACATCCTTATTTTGAGAGTTATAAATATGACATCAATGATTATGTAAGTAGTTAAAGTTTGCGCTCGTGCTTCGGTTTGCCGAGTTTCCTTACCTTTGTATGTGTCATTTTAAGAGCTTTGAAATAAAAACATGGGAATTTTTAATATACCCTTATACAACGATAAGACAACGAACCTTATGTTTTGATGACTTCGGCCTGAATTTTCTAACCGTTTTATGGATACTGTTACCTTATCCTATAAAGTGAAGCGATATATTTGCAGGCAACTGGCGTTGCCTTGAATTAGCAGACTACTTTATTCCGATGGATAAATCCATTGAGTTTAAGGGGATAAAGGTATATTATCGTGGGGCAAAAATACAGGAAATAACGTTGTAATCTTATAGCAAAATATCTTTTGCTAGGTAGCAAAGAAATGAATGCTACGTAGCAAAACTTATTCTGCTTGATAGAAAAATAACAATAAAAAGTATGGCTATATGAGCAGAAGTTTAAGGATTGACTTATGGTGATGGAAATATAGAAATGACATAAGCAACTATTATGCGGCCCATTAAGAATCAGACAAGGGAAGATTGTTGAAGATTCTTTTTAACTTATTGCCTTGCATTCTGCGGCAGAACAATAAAAATCAATGCGGCAGAAATGTCTTTCAAACACTTCTGCCGCAGTCTAAAATATTACAAAATATGGATTAGTACTTTATCTCAAGTTCCTTTCCAGATTCTACTTTGATTCTCTTCCGACCGTCGGACATGGTTTCAAAGGTTCCGTAATTGGACTCAAGATTAAGCTTTCCGTCGAGTATCAGCCATCCGATGCCTTCGTCGGAGTGGAGCTTTATGGTATGTGCGTCCATGTAAATGTGAATCTTGCCGTTTGGTGTAGGCACGTTGCCGTCCATCCATTCAAGCCCTCCGAGGTTCGGTTCGGCTGTCCATTCAGAGTAACCTGGCTTTGTCGGGCGGATGCCCTCATAGTATTTGCCGAGCAAGTAGACGGGACTGGCTCCCCATGCATGGCAAAGGCTCTTGCCGTAGGGCCGTCCGTACATGGAGAGATGAGCACTAAGAGGAGCCTTTCCGCCGGCATCACTGTCTATTTTGGCGTCGTAGGCTTCCCAAAAACTCGTGGCTCCATGGCTCAACATGCCACCCCAGTAGTTGCGCATTTCCTTTAGTACGTCCTGCTGTCGGCCAAGTTTGCACAGCGCTTCCATTTCATAGAAGCGCATATACGGCGTGGTTATGCGCATGATGTTGGGATTGTCGATAACCGAAGTGGCCACAGCACGTTCCTGTTCCGGCTTCAAGTAATCGAAGAGGATGGCAAAAATGTTGCTGTAACGGGTAACCTTGCCGTCGCTCTTTCCGTTTACTACATTGTGGAGGAGTGCGTTCTGGCTGCTACTCCAGAATCTGTCAATGGTAAGTTTGCGTATTCTGGCAGCCTCTTTGGTGTAGGCGTCACTGTCTTTTTCTGCTCCTGCAATAGCTGCACACTGCGCCATAGCCTCCAGACTGCGTGCATAGAGTATCTGCTCAAATGAGAGTTCGCCATGCTTGTCCATAGGTTCAGGACTCCAGTCTACAAATACCCAGTCACCTTCCAGGCCCACTATCATGCCGTCGGCATCGGTTCGGCCTTGGCAATAGTCCATCAGCGAGCGCATACGTGGATATATCTGTCCCACAAAATGGCTGTCGCCGGTGTAGAGATAATAATCGGCAACACCGATTATCCAATAAAGCGAATAGTCTACAATAGTGTTTATGTGGGCCGTAATAGGGTCTTTTCCACGTAGTTGCCACGTGGTTCGCCGCACTGTGTCACTGTCAAAGAAGAGATAATAGTTCATCAGATAACTCTGATAAGCATCACCGCTCCACGTCCAACGGTCTCTCTTAATGCCGTCTATGAAGAATTCGCGAGTGGTTAACTGCAGTGTTCTGACACCAACCGTCCACATTTGGTTAACCATTGGGTCGTTGCACTTGAAAGTACCACGCTCTTCTTCAGGCAAATACTCATAGAGCATTGATACTTTATCTATCTTAACTCCGTCTGACGGAACAACAAAAACGAAACGGAAAGCCTTGTTGAGCAGCATGGTGCCATCGGTGATAGCCTTGTTCTGAGCCATATCGGTCAGCTTTCCTTTTTCTACTTGCAGCTTGTCGAGTGTCTCGCAATGGTCAATATCTGTCGCTTCCTCACGGCTTTCTCCATAATAAATGGTTATTTGGCCATTGCCTTTGACGCCATTAAGATTGACAAAGCCGAATGTTTCGCGACCGAAATCATAGAGTTTTCCGCCATTAACGTCTTCAATGCTTATAGCTTTTTGGGGCGTTATCGATAAGTGGAACTTAGACGGTGGCATATTCGGCGAGTTGAAATTCCAATGTCCCGCATTCATATACACGCTTGCTGAGGTATCTGAGGCCTTACCTGTTTCGTCGATCCACTCTTTGTCCTCGTTGGTGGCAAGCCAAGACGAATCGCTCCAAACCGTCTTTCCACTTACGTAGATGGCCGGCGGAGTGGCCTGATTCCAAACTTTAAGGCTCAACTTATGCTTTCCGGCAGGAATGGTAAACTGCCGTGGCTGACCGAATTGTAGCTGACCATCGAGCTTTACGTTGTATCGACCTTCAACTTCTATGTATATAGTTTCGTCGTTGGCGAGGTCAAGCTGTTTGGAAAACTCAACACAAACGTAGTGACTATCCATTTTCCACAGAGGGGGGAAGAAAGCTCCCCTCTCTGTTCTGCGTGAATTCATGATGTTGCCCAGCCATATTTCAAAGTCGCCAGGGTACCAAATCCATGTTGCCTTGCTTTTATTTTTAACAATAATTTTTTCCATTATCATCTCTATTAAGCATCCTCGCCGTAACGCTCACGGGTTATTTCCTCAAGACTCTTGCCACGGGTTTGAGGTGCCCCCACGGTACCTATTATCAGTGATATGAGCAGCAAGCCAAGCATTACGAATGCAGCTGTGGTAAAGCCTTGGCCATGGTCGCCATAGATATAGACGAAACCAAGTCCCCAAACTGCCGATAGGCCACGAACCACAAAGAACATTACGCCCTGTGCAGCGGCTCTATAACGAGCTGGGAACAACTCGGAAGCCCACAGAGCATAGAAGGACTGCACACTGATACCAGCCTGTAATCCCCAAAGAAGGGTGAAGACAAGGAGTCCCATGATGCTGTTGATACCGACAAAAATAACAAGTACCCACGCAAGAACAGCAAACATTACGCCGGTGAAATAGAGCCAACGCTGATTCACCTTGTCAACTATCATGGCAAAAACAAATGTGGTGGCAATGATAATGACCCACTGTCCCACGGTCAGCATGTTGGCATACTGATTTGAAAGGCCTCCGGCGGTCTCATAGATATGCTGCTGGAAGAAGCCCATAACAGAGCTTACAAGATTCCATGTGAGGTACATGCCGCAGAGGAAGAGCAGAGTCTTGATGTTGCGGCGGTCAGTAAATAGAGCTCCAAAGCCACCAAACGTACTCTGTTTTGACTGATTGGCCTCTGCTTTTGCTTCCTCCCACTCCTTAGACTCGTGGAGCTGGCGCTGCAAAAGCCAAGCTATGAAAGCCACGACAAACAGGCTGAAGAAGATGATGCGACTGGTGAACACGTTCAAAGCCGGACCACTGATAGACTCTCCGCCTATAGCATGGGCCAAAGACTGTACTAACGGGAACCATGCTCCGGCAGAATCGGCCGTTGTTGTTGGAGGAGCAAGCAGCGTACCCAGTATGAGTATGATGAGCGGGCCTATGCCCCACGCCATCTGTGAGATGCCTATGTTGCGTCCACGGTTACCTGTCTCGGAATTCTCTGATATGTATGTCCAAGATGCAGGCACACCAACACCTACCGAAATGCCCGTAATTAGGAATCCGGCAAGTAACATTGGGAAGTTGCAGGCAAGCATAATGACAAGCACCCCCGTCATATATACAAGCATGTTGTAGGTGTAAATAAATTTGCGGCCATACCTATCAGCAAGGAATCCACCGATAATTGCACCGATGGCAGCACCGAGACAGTTGGCTGAAAGGGCATTGAGCCAACCCAAATTACCCTCAGAAAGGCCTAAATAGCTCTGCCAAAGAGTCAGGCCACTCGCACCGGCAACGATAGCGCCGGCATCCAAATAGTTAGTAAGCGATACGGCTATAGTTGAGCCGAGGCTGCTTTTCTTTTTAGTGTTGGACATCTATTATAAGTTTTTTAATCTTTTGTTTATCTTGTTTTTTCTGCCATGAAATTACTTTTCTATCTTCACATCTGGGCCGTTGTTCTCCCAAATGTTGCCCGGGCCATTGGCATTCTTAAGGAATTTATCGCCGGGCACTCTGTTGTTGCGAAGCGTTATATTGCTCGAACCTTCGTCAGTGTAGAGCCAGAACCAATGATTCGGGTCGTGAACATAGACCGGTGGATTGCAAACGCTAACATCATTCTGTTCTATTACTGTGCCCGGCTGATTGCCAAGGGTGTAAATGCCGGCGCAATCAGTCATGCGCATGGCGAAGTTAGTAATAGTATTGCGAGCCACATAGTTGTCGTGCATGCAGCAAGTGGTGCGGTTCCATCCCCAGCCCAGACTTATGCCGGTGTAGGGAACATCGTGAATGTTGTTGCCCTCTATGCGTATTCTGCTCACGTAGCCGGCAGCAATAGCTGTGCAACCCCAATCTTCAGTTCCTATATTGGTGAACTCACTATTCTTTATGGCCTGTGAATCACAAACCACTCTCACGTCTCCTACCTGATAAGGCAAGTGGGTTTCGAGTCCGGCAGGTGAGAATGATCCGCACACTACTCCGCTCATGCCAATATCTGAGAATGAGCAATTGCTGGCGGTACCACCTTTACAGCCTTCTACATAATCTAAAGCTGCACCGCCAAGATGGATGAATTTGCAATTACTGAAGTCAACATTGCTGCCATAGCTTACTTCAACAGCAGCACGAGACCTACCGAGCCAGCCTTGATTGTCGAGTTTGTGATTGTCTGTACGGTCTATCTTCGGCCGGAGTTTATAGGCCTCGGTCAGATACATACCGGCTTGTAGTGGAACATGTCCCTCAAATGAAGGACGGTTCCACGTGGTATAGCTGAAGGTTATTCCCTTGAAATTGATGTTTGAGACAAGTCTTTCTTGGGTTCCTTCTACTCTAACAAGGTTTTCAAACATTGGAACATCTGCCGTCAAATTTGTCTTTGCCTCATCCTTTTGTGGTAGATAATAGATTCCATCGTTTGGTGAATACCACCACTCTCCCGGCTTATCCAGAAGCAAACGGCAGTTCTGGAACAGATATGGTGAATCATGTTTAGACTTATACATGGGCCCTGGCCAAGGATGCTGGAACTGAACTCTTGTCTCCGGATCTTGGAATGTAACTGCAACAGAATCGCCCTCGCGCCACATATCCTTAATTCTCAGATTTGATATCTCCCACATTTGATGAAGAATCATCTCGGGATGATTGCCTGCTAACTGCTTTCCGTTGTGGATATAGTCTATAAATGTCTGGCTGATATCCTTACCGTAGAGCCAAAGAATCTGTCGATTCTTATCGTAGTTAAGTATGCGTGGCATTTTGTTTAGATCGTCTACCGAACGGCACCACATAGCTTTTCTGCCATTTATCCACAACTGCCGGAAACGGGGTATGTTGCCATTAAACTCTAATGGACCTGAAGTGAACTCTTTTTCCCCTTTTGCGGCCATAAGAGCCACCTGTCTGCTACCTACAATCTCTGCTCCGTTTGGAGCCTCTATAGTAAGGTTGCTATCCTCCGGGCGCAACACCAAAGGCTCAGAAATCTCATACCGACCAGCGGCAAGACTGATGGTAACCTTAGGATAGGTGCTTAAAGTCTTGGTGTAGAACTGATAACCATCGGCCGTTGTATGCAGACGCTTGTATTCTCGGGCCGCTCTTAGGGCATCATGCAGAGTGTAGCCATTGCCCGGATTTACATAAATTGTTGTGTCAGCAGGTTGAGCCGACAACCCACTTGCCGAAAACAGACCTGCAACTACACAACTGAAAAGAATATTTCTATACATTGCTTTTTATTATTTATCTTCAAATCAATCCATTATCTGGCAAGGTTCATCCACACTGTCATGTCCTGTTCGCCACGGTTGCCCCATGCATAATATGGAATCAGCATTATACGTACCCTCTTCTCTGATTGCTTTGAAAGTTCACGATAGAGCTGATTGCTCTTCCATGAAGCATCTTCCTTGAGCACTGCATCGCAATCAAGCGCCGTAAACTCACAGCCATCTATCTGCTGTTTTGTCTCAGTGAACTGTGCGTTTGCCGGAATTGCCACATTATTTATATTGTTTCCGTCAGCTATATCGCAGCCTTCGAGGCAATAAACCACAGGTCCACGCATCACAGCTACTTGGTTCTTGGATTCTTCCACAAGTGGATTGGCTTCAATTATACGTGTCCGCATAGGAAGATTCAATTCTATCACGTCGCCTTTCTTCCATTTCTTTGAAGCCACGGCATACTCACCAACCGCAACTTGAGTTGCTTCATTGCCGTTGACAGAGAGTGTGGCACCATCAGCCCATGAAGGAATGCGCAGCTTTATGTCGTTTATGCCCTTAGCTTTGTTTATCTTCAAGACTATTTTCCCATCAAAAGGATAACCGGTTTGCTGCTCTATGTCCACATCGCCTGTTTTCATCTTGTTGCTGCCATAGAGGTTAACCCACAAATTACCGCTCTTATCTACGGCGTAAGCATATTCCTGTGCTTCGGCAAGAGTGCGCAGAGTATTCGGCGGACAACAGAAACAGCTTATGTAATGCTGACGCGATTTGGGCCAACGCAATACATACGGGAAGCCAGCAGTCTTTCTAAGAGCCTGAGTATAGAAATATTTTGTACCGTCAAGCGACTGTCCTGGCATTATTCCATTTATCAGTTCGTGCTCTACCATCTCTGTATATTTGGCTTCGCCTGAACTTTCGAACATACGCCACGAATAGAGTAGTTCGCCTACTTGGGCACAGGTCTCATTGTGTGAAGCCTCATTTGGCAGTTGGAACTTGCGTCCATAAGCTTGATGTATTTGCTGAATGGATGGTTGATTATAGGTGGTTCCATCGGGTGAAACACCATCATAAAGAGCACCACAGCCACCGGTAATGTAGATTTTATGGTTGGCTATGTCGTCCCAAATGCTTGTAAGGTTCTTGTTCAACTGCTGCTCGCCGGTTTCGGCATACATATCGGCAACACCTGCATAGAGATAATTGGCTCTTACTGCATGGCCTATGGCTTCATATTGTTGGCGGAAAGGCACACGGTCTTGGTTATGATCCTCACCGTTTTTCACACTGTCGCGAATATTGATAAGTTCTTCACCAAGCTCCAAATATTTCTTGTTGCCAGTTTCACGATACATTTCAAAGGCTCCCATGTAGTGGCTTGGGCAAATGGCATTACGGGCAAGTCCTGCACGGTCATTCTTAAGAAAGTCGCAAAGGAAATCTGCTGCCTTGACAGCACACTTAAAGAGATTGTCCTTTCCTGTGGCTCTCTTGTGAACTATTCCTGCCGTCATAAGGTGGCCGAGGTTATATGTTTCAAAGTTGAGACGTGAAGCGAAGGCTGTCTTTTGGTTTTCTCCCACTTGTATGCCTTCGGCATTTTCGCGCTTGCCGGAATGAGTGTCTATGCCATGATTGCGTTCGCTTATTATTACCGGCGTATGTATATAGCCATCAGCACGCTGAGCCTTTGCCACTTCGGTGATGAATGTATCCATCATTTGCTCAAGCCGTTTGTTCTTGGTTACGGCATAGACTGCCGCACAGGCCTCAAGCCACTTGTACATGTCACCATCGTGGAAAACTGCTCCACCATGTTCGCCTTTGGCATCACCTGCAGCAATGCGGAAATTCTCAAAGCCATGACTCAATTTTGGATCTTTCCAAACGTCCCACATATCCCAAATGGACTTATTGGACCAAACACCGAACCGTTCACCCCAAAAGCCATTGGTCCATTGGGTTGAGCCTAAGGGGGTGTTTACAATTGTGGCATATTTACTGTTGCTTACGTCTGTTAAGCCATTATGCTGAGCGAATGTTGAAGTCGGAATAATGGCCAACATTAATAGGGCTGTAAGTGCTGATTTGTTCATTTGATTTGTTAGTATGGTTTTTAGTATGACGTTTGTTCTTGGTTTTTGTAACGAAAGAGGGCACACAGTCATGTATGCCCTCTTATTTTTGTTTATATTAAAACAGTTTTAGGCTGTCATCTTTTTCAGCTTCTTCAAAAGTGAGAACATCACTACAGAGCTGATAAGGCACAGGGCGATAAGTATACCCCAGTTGTACATGAGTGGAATTTTATTCCACAGCATTGATGGTATTGAACTGAGATAGTTACCAATGGCCGTGGCGACAAACCATCCACCCATCATGAGTCCTTTATACTTTGGAGGAGCTACCTTAGACACGAACGAGATACCCATAGGTGAAAGAAGCAGCTCTGCCAACGTCAGCGTGAAGTAGGTACTGATGAGCCAATTTGGTGAAAGTATATTCTCCGTCTTCTGCCCCAAATCCATAGGAGAAGTAAGTCCAACAGATGCCAATGTTATAACGCCAAAGCCAAGAGCCGTTACCAACATACCCCAAGCTATACGTGTTGGTGCACTAACCTCATGCCCCTTCTTAGCCAAAGCTCCAAAGAAGATCATACTGAACGGAGTAAGCGAAACCACAAAGAATGGATTGAACTGCTGGAAATCGCTTGGTTGAGCATTGATAGGATCGTCCATGCCCATATAGAGGGCAATAGCTACCACCCATGCTACCACAGTGGCCAATCCGCAATATATGCGTGAACGTTTAGTCTTGGCTTGGAATGTCTCTACTCCAGTATATACTGATAAAGCTATAAGAGCCAATGAGAATATGTTGAACCAAATGCGCATGCCTCCACTTACTGTCAAATCAGTATATTTTTTAGCAAAGAATGTAAGGGCAGAACCGTTCTGATGGAATGCCATCCAGAAGAAGATAACCACAGCAAAAACCCAAAGTAGTGCTATTATGCGGTCTTTGGTCTGCTTAGGTGTAAGTTCTTCCACTTCCACATGTTGTTCTTTTGCTTCTTTAGCTGTTACATCAGCATACTTATACCAATTGCGACAACCAAAATAAATTATGGCTGATATGATGAGTGAGAAGCAAGCTACTCCGAAGCAAAGTCCATAAGCACCAGACAGAGCTTTAAGATAGGCAGGATCAAAGTTGCTTGCATCATATACAAAGCCATACTGACCTAGGTATAGGTTGGTAATCCATCTGGCCATAGCCGGTGCAAACATAGAACCTATGTTTATTGCCATATAGAACAGGCTGAAGGCGTTGTCGCGGCTCGACGCATATTTTGGGTCATCATACAGATTACCTACAAGCACCTGCAAATTACCTTTAAAGAGTCCGGTGCCTAACGAAACACATGCAAGACCTGCAAACATTGCAATTTGGCCTGTTGTATCGGCTCCTGTAGGAATTGCAAGGCCAAAATAGCCAAGAAACATCGTTACGAGTCCGATTGTAACGCATTTGCCATAGCCAATCTTATCGGCCAGCATTCCTCCAAAAAGCGGAGCGAAATAGACTACGGCAAGAAAGATTGCATAAACTTGACCGGCCTGCGACTCGGTCCATCCAAACTTAGCCTGCATGAACAAGGCAAAGATGGCAAGCATGGTGTAGTAACCAAAGCGTTCACCGGTGTTAGCAAGCGCTAAGGCATAAAGTCCTTTGGGTTGATTTTCAAACATTGGTTATAGTCTTTTTTGATATTTGAATACAAAAGTACAAAAAAATTCTACCCTTACAGCAAAAAAACATTTTTTGTTTACTATTTGTAGTCTTTTGCCGTAAAATGTTCGTCAAGCAATACTTCAGTAGGGGCTTTCTGGGAATGGCATGTTATGGCAAATCCGAATCCCGCATCCTTGTATACTCTCGACTCCACGTCGTCTCTAATTCCTTCAAGCAACGAAGAGCGCAATTGGGGACGTTGTTTCCTGATTATGTTTACGTCGTCTCCCTTACCTGTTATGGTATACCAATAATGTATTGTACGCGAATCGCGTTCGAAGGTAAGACTGTCATAAACCATTCCGTTCTGCAGTTGTTGTGGACAATTCTTTTCTGTAAACTCCTTACATTCGCGCTCTGCTCTGTCCTCTAAACTCTCATGGCAGGCCGCAAATAATAATACTGCAAGTACCACAAGAAACATAAAACAATATTTCTTCATACTAATCATATCTTATGCTTTATATTATTAAGTGCCCATACGAAACCTTTGGCATTGCGTATGCTGGTATTGGCAAAATGATTGCCTTCGTTCCATTCCAGATAGTGACAAACTCCTTGCTTGTTTAACACTACATCAAAGTTTCTCAATATATTGCCTGCTTGTGAGAGGGTCTTGTTTCTGGTTTTCTCTTCCTGGTCACCCATGCTTAGATATATGTTTTTAACTACTGGGTTATGGTTTACCATAAAGTCGGCCCATCCTTTATACCATACAGAAGGTGACATGGCAGCTATGGCATCAAACACTGGCAGCTGATAGGCGCACCATAGTGAGAAAAGACCAGCCAGCGAATAGCCTCCCAAGATTACAGATTTGGCATTACCGGCAATTTCAGGCAGCAGCCTATTGTTGATAAATTGTAGCGTACTTCTAGCTCCATCACCAAAGTTGCCCTGCCGGAAAAGTCCCTCAGCCTTCCATGGCGTCAATTCCTGCTCCCAATTCGTTATCTTCAGCGCACAAAAACGGAAGTCTACTTTGCTTGATTCCCTTATAAGGTCTACTTCCATATTCATTTTTCTTAGATCATGACTGTCCGAAGGTTGAATTATCAGTATTGGTTCAGCCCCAGAGCCATACACTCTACATTCATGCCCGTCTATAACTGTTGTGTCTTTTTGCATCGGCAGCAATATATTTTAGTTATTTTCTGATTCGCAAAGTTACAAAATTATAGTCAATAAGGCGCTTTTCATATATTTCTTTTAGCATTCTTTTATACCCTGTATAGCTTAACGCGAGTTCTACGAATACAAAAAACAGTTACATACAACAGAATTTATTAAATGCAACAGTCCAAAACTTCTTATGCATTCATCAACTCCACTGCAACATTAGGACAGGCTTCTGAACTCTGAGATGTTCATCTGCTACCTATTTAGTACTTATTAGTGTTTATTTGACTTAAAGAAAAACTCTATTTTAAATTACCAAAAACCACTTTGTCAACAAAGTGACTCCTGTGCAAAATAACTCCTATACCGATTGAAATGGCAACTACAAGCAATGTGATTGTGGCCGAAAGGCAGAGTGAAACAATAGAGTTGGCGGTGCTTGTAAGCCAACGATCCACTGCGGATAAATGGATAGTGATGAGCAGAAAATAATGTATAACATAAATGTCGAGAGTATGCCGGCCTACATATTCAACAATTTTCTCAAATCGGGATGTTTTTCCATGTCGGGATTCAAACAGTACTGTAATTACAATTACAGCACAAAGTGGAATGAAAATATGTCGCATGAGGCTCTGAAGTGCATGAGGCCCAACTGTCGGCACAATCATAAGAACCAGATATCCTATCAGTGCAAAGCTGTATATGCTATTGTGTTGCCTCAACTTATCAATGAGATGATATTTTGTTGTGAATACTCCTAAAATGAAAAATGGATAATAGTTGCCACAATCAAGCATGCAAAATGGATCAGACTGTTGTGAAGTGTACTTCCAAAGAATTAAAAACGCAAGCCATATCAGTACTGATATAGTCAAGTCTGACTTCAAATTATTGGATGGGAAAAAGCGAAATACCTGAAGGGAGATATAAAATACGGACAAGGACATTAAGTACCAGTATCCGTTTTTGGCTGGAGCCAGAAGAAAACCTACTACTGAAGATATTGAAATACCACTTATCAGAAACGTAAAACCAATGCCAAAGAAGAGCATCGGCAACAATAAGCGTATCAGCTTATGCGTTAAGCGAGTGCCGCTCCAATAGGGGGGGTAACCGCAGAATACGCTACAAGTCCGGAAAGGAACATGAACAGTGGCATATGGAATGAGCCAATGACTGAAGGAATTACAGAAAGCGACCGGTCGAATGAGAACAAATAGACATGGCCAAGCACAACAAGGAAGATTGCAAAGCCCTTCATTCGGTCGATATAATCAATACGTTGCTTCATTTGAAATTCAAAAACAAATAGATTAAAGTTTCTTGGGTTGTTTGAATAATAAAAAGTGGCGGTTACCAAACCGGCATGAAACCGATTGACAGTTAGGTAACCGCCATCTCTAAGGATTATAATTTCAATACTCTCCCCAGGCCTTAATCTCGATGTCGTCGAGGGTTAAGTTGCAGAAAGCATTGATGAAAGCACTGGCCAGACGTGAGTTTGTAAGCAGAGGAACATTCAGGTCAATGGCCGCACGTCGTATCTTGTAGCCGTTGGTGAGCTCACCCGGAGTCAAATCCTTAGGTATATTCACCACCATGTCTATTTTGTGCTCGTGCAACAAGTCGAGGGCTTGAGGCTTCTTTTCTTGCTCTGACGGCCAATAAACAGTTGTGTTCTCTATGCCGTTTTCGGTCAAGTAGCGGCTGGTTCCGCCGGTGGCATACAGGTTATAACCATGATTGGCCAGCTGACGGGCTGCATCCAGAAGCTCAGCCTTTTCCTTTGCACCACCGGTAGATAGCAATATGTTCTTTTTCGGTATTCGTTGACCCACGCTGAGCATTGCCTTAAGCAGTGCGTCGTTGGTGTCTTCGCCCAAGCAACCAACCTCTCCGGTTGAACTCATGTCTACTCCGAGCACCGGATCTGCCTTTTGCAGACGGTTGAATGAGAATTGCGAAGCCTTGATACCAACATAATCGAGGTCGAAAAGATTCTTATGAGGCTTCTCGACTGGTACTCCAAGCATTACTTTAGTGGCAAGATCTATAAGATTAAGTTTCAATACTTTACTCACAAATGGGAACGAGCGACTGGCCCTCAGGTTACACTCAATTACGAGTATGTCATTGTCGCGGGCCATATATTGAATGTTGAACGGTCCGTTTATGTGAAGTGCTGCTGCAATTTGGCGGCTTACGCGCTTTATTCGACGCACCGTCTCAACGTAAAGTTTCTGCGGCGGGAACTGGATTGTAGCGTCACCAGAGTGCACACCTGCAAATTCTATATGCTCACTTATTGCATAAGCAAGTATTTCTCCCTTACGTGCCACTGCGTCGAACTCTATTTCCTTTGCATGCTCTATGAACTTTGACACCACAACAGGATGGTCTTCGCTCACATTTGCTGCCAAACGGAGGAAGCGGCGCAACTCATCCTCGTTACTGCAAACGTTCATTGCTGCTCCGGAAAGCACATAACTGGGACGTACAAGCACAGGGAAGCCCACCCTACTTACAAACTTATCGATGTCGTCCATGGAAGTAAGGGCACTCCATTCAGGCTGGTTGATGTGGTTGCGGGTAAGCATTGCAGAGAACTTAGCCCTGTCTTCAGCATTGTCTATGTCGCGTGCGTCGGTTCCGAGTATGGGAACATGCTCCTCGTCGAGGTATAGCGCAAGATTGTTAGGAATCTGGCCACCTGTGGATACTATTACTCCATGAGGATTTTCAAGGTCAATTATATCCATGACCCGCTCAAAAGTAAGCTCATCAAAATAGAGACGGTCGCACATGTCATAGTCTGTCGATACCGTTTCTGGGTTGTAGTTAATCATCACCGAACGGTAACCTTGATGCCTTATGGTTTCAAGTGCTTGCACACCACACCAGTCGAATTCCACCGAAGAACCAATCCTATAAGCTCCGGAACCCAATACTATGACCGAACGCTTGTCGTTACTAAATTCAACATCGCTGTGTCGGCCACTGTATGTTGCATATAGATAGTTGGTCTGGGCAGGATATTCGGCTGCTAGAGTATCAATTTGTTTCACTACAGGCACTATGCCGTACATCTTGCGTCGTGCCCTTATTACGAGCATGGCTTTGTGCATGTTGCTCATTTCTTGCTCCAGGCCGACGGCACGGGCAATCTGGAAGTCGGTGAAGCCATAAACTTTGGCCTCCCTTAGCAATTCTTTGCCCAGTGTGTTGATGTTCTCTTTCTTCAATCTTTCATCAATATCGATGATATGTTTAAGCTTATATAGGAACCACCGGTCTATTTTCGTAAGCTCATGTATCTGATCCACAGTGTAACCACGGTGCATGGCCTTGCTGATTACAAACACACGTTTGTCTGTTGGCTCACGCAATGCCATGTCAATGTCGGGTATTTCGAGTTCCTTATTCTCAACAAAACCATGCATACCCTGCCCTATCATGCGGAGACCCTTTTGTAGTGCCTCCTCAAAATTGCGGCCTATGGCCATAACTTCGCCAACCGACTTCATGCTTGAGCCAAGTTCCTTGTCTACTCCACGGAACTTTGAAAGGTCCCAGCGGGGTATTTTGCACACCACATAGTCGAGAGCTGGCTCAAAAAATGCCGATGTGGTCTTGGTAACAGAGTTCTTCAACTCAAAGAGGCCATAGCCCATGCCCAATTTTGCAGCTACAAAGGCAAGCGGGTATCCCGTGGCCTTGCTGGCCAGGGCTGATGAACGTGAAAGACGGGCGTTTACTTCTATCACACGATAGTCTTCACTCTTAGGATCGAAAGCATATTGCACGTTGCATTCACCCACGATTCCAATGTGCCGTACAATCTTTATTGAAAGGGCACGAAGCTTGTGATACTCCGAATTTGTTAGTGTTTGTGACGGAGCTATGACAATACTCTCGCCGGTATGAATGCCGAGCGGGTCGAAATTCTCCATGTTACAAACCGTGATGCAGTTGTCATACTGGTCGCGAACAACCTCATACTCTATCTCTTTCCATCCCTTTAGGCTCTTCTCTACAAGCACCTGAGGTGAGAAAGAGAATGCTTTTTCGCATATTCGGTTAAGCTCTGACTCGTTGTCGGCAAAGCCAGAACCAAGTCCTCCCAGTGCATATGCTGCACGAACAATGACTGGATAGCCAACGTCTGCTGCGGCCTTACGAGCTTGTTCTATATTTTCGCACGCCTCACTCTTTATTGTCTTAACGTCTATCTCGTCGAGTCTTTCCACAAAAAGCTCGCGATCCTCTGTGTTCATTATTGCCTCTACAGGCGTGCCGAGCACTCTTACGTTATACTTTTCAAGTATACCTGAACGATAAAGTTCTACTCCACAGTTGAGAGCAGTCTGTCCTCCGAAGCTCAAAAGAATGCCATCAGGACGCTCTTTCTTTATAACCTTCTCAACAAAGAAAGGCTGAACAGGAAGGAAATATATCTGATCGGCCACACCTTCCGATGTCTGTACAGTGGCAATGTTCGGATTTATAAGTACAGTTTCGATACCTTCCTCGCGCAAAGCCTTCAATGCCTGCGAACCAGAATAGTCGAATTCGCCCGCTTCACCTATTTTCAGGGCACCGGAACCGAGAAGTAATACTTTCTTTATTGTTGTGTCTTTCATGATTTTCAGTCTTTCAATTTTTCAATAAACCGGTCAAACATGAACTCAGTATCTACTGGACCAGAGCATGCTTCCGGATGGAACTGACTCGAGAACCATGGCTTTGACTTGTGTCGGATGCCTTCATTTGACCCATCATTCATGTTAACGAAGAGTTGTTCCCAATCATTACCGAGTGTTGAAGCATCAACGGCATAACCATGATTCTGCGATGTGATGTAACAATGGTCTGTACCGACCAAGCGAACTGGCTGATTGTGCCCGCGATGTCCATACTTCAATTTGTATATAGTGGCACCGGCAGCCTTGCCAAGCAGTTGATTGCCCATGCAGATACCACAGATTGGCTTGTTGCTCTGACTCATTTGGCGGCGTATTATATCCACTGCGTCAGCACACATATCCGGATCGCCAGGACCATTTGCAAGGAAAAGGCCATCAAATTCCATTGATGTATAGTCGTAATTCCATGGAACTCTGATTACTTCAACACCACGATTGATAAGGCAACGTATTATATTGGCCTTTACACCACAATCTACAAGCACAACTTTCTTGCCTGCACCCTCGTTGTAATGGATTATTTCCTTGCAGCTTACTTGATCTACGAAATTCACACCTTCGTATTGTGCCTCCGGAATATTATCGGGATCGTCATCGAAAATAATCTTTCCCATCATAACACCATGCTCACGTAGTATTTTGGTTAGCTCGCGAGTGTCGATGCCTGTTATTCCAGTTACGTGCTCACGCTTAAGCCACGAGGCCAAGCTTTCCACGGCATTCCAATGGGAATATTCCTCACTGTAGTCTGAAACAATAAGAGCTGAAACGTGAATCTTGCCACTTTCCATAAAATTCGGCAGTCCGTTACTGGCAAAAGTGAAGGGAGGCACCCCGTAATTGCCTACCAATGGATAGGTCATAACAAGCATCTGACCGGCATAGGATGGATCGGTCAGGCTTTCGGGGTAGCCCATCATAGCCGTGTTGAATACAACTTCTCCTGCTACAGGTGCATCATAGCCGAAGCTTTTGCCCTGGAAGCGGCTTCCATCGTCCAACACAAGTGTTACATTTCTCATATTATGATGGTTTGATTTTAATGTTCAATCTGAATAATGATACTTTTCTGCATAATTTATAAAGGCCTGATTAACAAGTCTTACCCCACCCGGCGTAGGATAATCGCCAGTAAAATACCAGTCGCCCTTATGCTCAGGAATGGCTTCATGGAGTCCTTCTATGCTCTGATAGACCAGCTCCACAGGAGTAGTCATGCCTTCAGGACGTAGCATCTCAACGATTTTGTGGTTTATTTCGTCCACGGTGAAAGGCTTATAAATGTCCTTCACGCAATTTCTTACTAATCCATCACGACGTGCTAACTCTTTCTTGCAGTTGAGATATGTGTCGTGTATAAGGTTTTCCATGCCACGTTCTTTGAGCAGAGCTATAGTTGCTCTGAACACACAGAACTCCTCAAGCCTCGGCATATCAATGCCATAGTAGTCAGGATAGCGTATTTGAGGGGCACTTGACACCACAACTATCTTCTTAGGTTTAAGCCTGTCGAGTATGCGGAGAATACTTTCTTTAAGCGTTGTGCCCCTTACTATAGAGTCATCTATAACCACCAAATTGTCAACATTTGGGGTAAGGCTCTCATATGTAATATCATAAACATGCGATGCAAGGTCGTTTCGGCTTTCACCCTCAGTTATAAACGTGCGCAGCTTTATGTCTTTCCAAGCTATTTTCTCCGATCTCACGTAGTCTTTGAGTATTACTTTGAGTTCATCCCTTGTTGGTTTATGGTCGAGAGACAATATGCTTTCAAGCTTTTTGTCATTAATATAGTGCTTGAAACCGGCAAGCATGCCATAGTAAGCCACTTCTGCGGTATTGGGAATGTAGCTGAACACCGTGTGCTCTACATCATAATTGATAGCCTTAAGTATTGGTTCCGTTAGCTGTTCGCCCAACTGTTTGCGTTCGCGATATATGTCTCGGTCCGATCCTCTTGAGAAATAAATGCGCTCAAATGAACAAGAGGCATCAGCACGCTGTGGCAATATCTGCTTAAGAGTGGCTTCACCATGCTTGTTTACTATGAGAGCTTGCCCAGGAAGAAGTTCTTTTATGTCCTCACACTCAAGGTCGAATGTTGTCTGAAGTACAGGACGCTCACTTGCAAGCACAACTTTCTCGTCATCAATATAGTAGAAAGCCGGGCGAATGGCCCAGGGGTCACGCATTGTAAATGACTCTCCTGAGCCTGTAAGTCCACATATCACATAACCGCCATCAAACTTCTGCATCGTTGTACGGAGTACATTGTCCATCATTACATGATCTTCTATATACTCAGTTATGGCTCTTTTGGTCAGACCAAGCTTCTGTGCGTCTACGAAATTGCGCTCAACTTCACGGTCAAGCCTATGTCCCATAAGCTCCAAGAGTATGTAAGTGTCGCTGTAAATGCGCGGATGCATGCCCTGATCGGTAAGTTCGCCAAACACTTCTTCAACATTTGTCATGTTGAAGTTGCCACACAAGCATAGATTCTTTGCTCTCCAGTTGTTGCGGCGAAGGAATGGATGAACATAGGAAAGGCCACTCTTACCGGTAGTAGAATACCGGAGGTGGCCCATATATAAATTGCCGGCAAAGGGAAGGTACTGCTTCGCATATACAGGATCAGTCAATTTGTCCTTCGGAACCGAAGTCAATTGCTTTGTAACATTGGCAAAAATCTCAGTAATAGCATCTTTACCTTCGGCTCGTTCACGAAACATGTACTCCTCTCCAGGCTCAGCTTCAAGCTTGACACAGGCCAATCCTGCGCCTTCTTGCCCGCGATTATGTTGCTTTTCCATCATGAGGTAGAGCTTGTTGAGCCCATACCTCCACGTACCATATTTATTATTGTAATATTCTAACGGCTTGAGCAGGCGTATCATTGCCACGCCACAATCCTCATGTATATGGTTTTCCATTATATATTATCCTTACTCTACTGTAACACTTTTTGCTAAATTGCGAGGTTGATCCACATCTTTTCCTTTGCAAACTGCCACATGATAGGCTAAAAGTTGTAGTGGAATAGTGCTCACAAGAGGTTCAAGGCACTCCAAAGTCTCAGGTAATTCAATTACCATATCGGCAATCTTGCTCACGGTCTTGTCGCCACGAGTTACAAGAGCTATAACCCTACCATTGCGAGCCTTTATCTCCTGAATGTTGCTAAGTATCTTTTCGTACATGTCATTGTGCGTTGCAATGACCACAACAGGCATGTCTGAGTCTATAAGGGCAATGGGGCCATGTTTCATTTCGGCTGCAGGATAGCCTTCTGCATGTATATAGCTGATTTCTTTCAACTTTAACGCACCCTCCAAAGCTACCGGGTAGCTGTAGCCACGGCCAAGATAGAGGAAGTTTCGGGCATAAGTGAATGTGCGCGAAAGATCTTTTATGAAGTCGTTGAGTTTCAACACTTCAGTCATCTTGTCGGGAATGGTGGCCAAACCTTCAACAATCTTCAGGTAAGTTGGCCTGTCAATGGTGCCTTTTGCTTCTGCCAGAGCCAAGGCTAGCATGGTAAGCACTGTAACTTGACCCGTAAAGGCCTTAGTAGAAGCTACTCCTATCTCCGGCCCTACGTGGATATATGTGCCGGTATCTGTCGCTCTAGGGATTGAAGAGCCTATAGCATTGCAAATTCCATAAATAAATGCACCATGCTTCTTGGCTAATTCTACGGCTGCAAGGGTATCTGCAGTCTCTCCACTCTGCGATATTGCTATCACAACATCGTCCTGCAGTATCACTGGATTGCGGTAACGAAACTCCGAAGCATACTCTACTTCGACTGGAATGCGGCAAAGCGACTCTATTAGCTGCTTTCCTATGAGTCCGGCATGCCAGCTTGTGCCACACGCAACAATGATAATGCGCTTTGCAGCCATCAGTTGCTTGCGATTATCAATAAGGGCCGACAGCGTAACATGGTCGCGATCGGCGCTGATTCGGCCACTCATGCAGTTACGGAGACATTCCGGCTGTTCAAAGATTTCCTTAAGCATGAAGTGCGGATAACCGCCTTTCTCTATCATACCCAAGTTGATGTCAATCTTGTTTACTTTAGGATTCTGCTCCACATTAAGAATATTAACAACCTTTAGAGATTCTCCGGGGCGCATAACAGCTATCTGTCCATCCTCAAGATAAACTACTTTGTCGGTATATTCCACTATAGGACTTGCGTCAGAACCGAGGAAAAACTCCTTGTTCTCTTCGCCAATGCCAATC
This sequence comes from uncultured Prevotella sp., assembly GCA_964623995.1. Taxonomy (GTDB): domain Bacteria; phylum Bacteroidota; class Bacteroidia; order Bacteroidales; family Bacteroidaceae; genus Prevotella. The sequence goes on from CAZUWO010000014.1 coordinate 28,768, forward strand.
ACCAGTGGACTTTGCTTGCGGGCACAGATTATCTGCTTGGGCTCGTTCTTGTCAAGAAGGGCTATGGCATATGCGCCTATCACCTGATGAAGGGCAACCTGAGTGGCTGTAAGCAAATCGAGATTCTTTTTCAGTTGCACATATTCTATAAGCTGAACAAGTACTTCCGTATCAGTGTCAGAGCGGAAGTGAACTCCACGCTCTACAAGTTTGCGCTTTATATCGGCATAGTTCTCAATGATGCCATTGTGAATTATAGCCAAATTTTTTGACTCAGAATAATGCGGATGAGCATTTACGCTCGAAGGTTCACCGTGGGTAGCCCAACGGGTATGGGCTATTCCAACACATCCACTTTTATCCTTGTCGGCCGCAAAAGCCTCCAAGTCGCTTACCTTACCTTTGGTTTTGTAAACGTTAAGTGCGCCGTCTTTTCCTATTAAGGCTATTCCGGCACTGTCATAGCCACGATATTCAAGGCGCTTAAGGCCTTTTATTAATATCGGATAGGCTTCACGCTCTCCGATATATCCAACAATTCCACACATTAAAGAATTCCTTTATCTTACGATATTTATAACAAGTGATGCTACCGAAGTAACAATTCCCACCAATGAGAACCACAATGTAGTAGAAGAACCTATGGACGTGTTCTGTGCTTTCACCTTGTTAGGCTCCACATATATTATATCATTCTGCTGCAAATAATAGTATGGAGAGTTGATAACGTTGGCATCGGTGAGGTCTAAACGTGTAAACGACTTTTGACCTGTGCTGTCCTCTCGAAGAAGAATAATGTTATTGCGCTTGCCATATATGCCCAAATCGCCGGCAGAAGCCAAGGCTTCAAAAATGTTCATCTTCTCAGTAGTTACAGGAACGACCTTAGGAGAGCCCACTTCACCAATAACGGTAACATGATAGCTTGCCATTCTCACGGTAACTACCGGGTGTTCTTGAGCTGCCATATAAGGACTGATTTTCTGTGTGATAAGATCCTCGCACTGGGTCTTGGTCAATCCCACCACATGAATTTTACCAATAACCGGAAATTTTATATCCCCGTTGTTATCAACAAGATACTGTTGCATTGAGCCGGAGTTACTACTGGCATCGCCGCCTGCTCCCAACGTGCCCTGAACAGTAAGGTTGAACGGACGGGCAGCATCGGCATCGGTTGTACTTACCGTAATAGTAAGAAGATCCTTAGGCATGATCTTTGCATCGTAGAGCCCTTTCGAGGGAGCAAGACTAATGGTATCGATGTTCTGCATGTAGGGAATCTCCTTAGAACCAGAACAACTTGCCAGCCCAATCAATATCAAGGCTGCTACAAAAGTTGATAAAAGCTTTTTCATTTCCTAATTTATTGCGCATTAAATTTATCATCTGCAAAGATACGACAAATATTTTAAAAACACACAAAATGTTATAAAATGATTTCTATTCTTCTTGATGCTGAAAAATGAAGTTTGCCTTTTTAGGTGCCTGATGCGGTTGTTTTTATTTTAATAACAAAAATATGCAATATAAAACCGACGTTGCCGAACTGCTGAAAACATGATGTCAACACCTAATCAGGTTGAAATCTAAGCTTATTCTCGTGGTTTTACAGTATTATTAATAATTAAAAGCGAGTATTATTTTGCCTCTATTGCGAGCAAATCGGCAAACTTATCAATTATGAAATCAGCTCCAGCCTGTTGCAGTTCTTCACGTTTGCCATTGCCGTATGACACGCCACAAGTCACAGTTCCGGCATTTTTGCCCATCATTATGTCGTAGGGGGCATCGCCAACCACTATTGTTTCATTTGGAGAAAATGACAAAAGAGACAGTATTTTGTTAACTGGCTCCGGGTCGGGTTTGGCATTCACCACATCGTCGGCACCGATAATGCATGAAAAAAGCTCCGTAATACCGAAGTCAGAGATGAGCCCGTCGAGAGACTCATGCCTGCGACTACTGGCCACCGCAAGAGTTTTGCCATCGTCGTGGAATTTGTTCAGAGTAGCAATAACACCATCAAAGGGGTTTACAGCTCCAGGAACGTTGTTGCTTTTGAATATCTGCCGATAGACATCGGCACATCTTTCGCCCTCCTGTCTGCTTAGTTTTGCCGACACTTCAAAGCACTCTGCAAGTGGCAAACCTATTGTTTCAATGCACTGCTCTGCTGTTGGCCGGTTGATGCCCAACTGATCGAAGGTGTCCATCATGGTGCCAACAATGAGCCCTCGTGAGTCTCCAAGCGTTCCGTCAAAGTCAAATATGTATAATTTCATAATGTTTTTCTGCTTTTTTATGGCATTGAAGTCCCATTCTTTTTGCTAACGTCAATCTTCAAAAAGACATTAATTGCATTTTGGGTGCAAAGATACAATATTTTATTATCAGCAACAAAAAAGACAGACCTATTTGGCCTGTCCTTTGTTGTTGTCTCATGCGTGATTATACATTATTTTAATGTGAGTGTACCTTTCATGTGATAAGACTCATGCTTATCCCCCGGCGCATAGATATTGGTCCACACTTCCAAGGTATTCCAGTTCTGTACGTGAACCACAGCCATGCCATTGGCCTCCTGCCAGTATACCATGAACACATTGGAAGCTACCTCTGTCGTCACCACACCTACTGTATCCTTGTAGCCTTTCCACACTCCGTCGGTGCCAATAAAGGTCATTGTCTTGTCGTTATGGAAGTCAAGATCGAACACTACCGTAGGCGAGAAGTCGGCTATGACGTGCCTTCCTATTCCTGGATAGAGTCTGCGCACAGTCCATTTGGCCGTTCCGGTTATTACAGAAGCACCAAACTCCAAATAGTTTGCATCTTCGTAGGAGGGGAATGCGGTCTTCATTTTGGCCACAATCTCGTCTGCATTCTTGCTTGTGCTTACGGCATCGCGATAAGAACGGATGTATCTCAGAGCGTCGTCGAGTATCTTCGGATTATTGATATCATTGGCGTAATGGCCGGCTATTACGGTTTCCGGCTTCAATGCTATCTCATCTTCGAGCTGCTGTGCCCAAGAGTCAATAGCGTTAAGGCTTTGCGTATCGGCAAGCCACGGATGGCGGCCCTCAGTAAGGCTGACTCCGCCAAGTATTGTCTTTGTAGAAGGAACCCAAAGGAATATATGGGCTGGATCATCCATATGCTGACGTATCTCAACCTTTTCGCCTTCAAGTAACGGTAGTTCCTTTATAGCCTCAGGAACAATGGTCTCCATTGGTGCGTCAGCACCAAGCTGGGAGTTCCATACCTTTTCTTTCTCTTCCTTGGTGGCACGAATCAGCCATGCGGTTTGGGCCGTCGACACTATCTTGACATCGGGAAAGTTCTTCCGTATTACATCGAGTCCGAAGTAATAGTCAGGGTCGCTGTATGAGATGAATACCAAACTTAGCTTGCGCCCCAGTTTCTTTATCTCGTCGACAAGTTGTTCAGCATAGTGATTTTGAAACTGAGCGTCGACGAGCCAAGCCTCTTTCTCACCATAAATAATGGTAGACGTAACCTTGAAAACCGCCTTTTCGTCGGGGCGATATACTTTGAAATTTAGTTTTCCCATTTTATTTCTGTGTTTATTGTTATTTATTTGCCTGCAAAGTTATGGCAAAACAACAGATTCGGAAAGTTTGTAAGCAAACATGTTTTGTCTGAAAAGAAACAAATAGGTATATTGTTTGCCGGTTCAATAAAACTGTTGTACTTTTGCCAAAGTAAATATGAGATAAATGGAAAGTAACTTCAACAAAATATTATCGCAGACTCACTGCCACAGCGAATTGTGGAACGGACAGCTTGCTTGTTTCGAAACAGACAAGGCAACATCGTTTGAGCCCAATGTGGTTCACAAGCTTTTGCCTGTCTATATATACGGATTGGTGGAGCAAGGATGGATAAACATAGGCGTAGAAGAGGAAGTTTTCAGAGCTAATGCAGGCGATTTGGTTATGTATATGCCCGGATTGGAGCAAAACACTTTGGCCGCAAGCGACGACCTGAGGACCATAACGCTATACGTTACCTCCGATTTTGCCACCGATAACAACATACAACGGCAGATAATGCAAACGGCCTACTACCCTATTCTGCACTTGCACAGCCCCGTGATACACCTTAACAAGGAACAACACCGGCTGCTGTCGTTCAACCTTCATGCCATGCTTGACCATCTGAAGTATGGCCATGCCTACAAGCAAGAAGCCGTTCAGGCCGTTTATTCATTATTTCTCATAGACCTGATGGACATACAGAGCCGGCTGACAAAAACAACAAAGGTGTCGCCAAGAGAAGAAAACATATTCATAACGTTTGTGAATCTGGTGAAGAAGAATTATCTACTACACCACGATCTCTATTTCTATGCTTCCGAAGAGAGCATGACCAAGACCTACTTGTCGCGCATAGTGAAGAAGGTTACGGGCCGAACAGTGCAAGATTTCATAAATGAGCTGTTGCTTATGGAGGCCTGCTCGCTGCTGCGGTTCAGCGACCAACCTATGTCGGAGATAGCTTGCCACCTGCATTTTGCCGATCAGGCATCATTCTCAAAGTTCTTCAGCAGGCTAAAAGGATTGTCGCCCATAGCCTATCGCAGTAAATATAAGGTGTGAAAGCGCAACAACAGCACCGTCATTATGACTAGTTTCGCAATGAACAAATACCGTTTGCTTTGGAACTTTGCCGATAAAAGGAATGTCACGACCTTTGCATTGACAAAAGGAAAATGACAAGAAAGGAAAGAATTATGGCAGAGAAAAGAATGCCGGCCATATTTGTTGGCCACGGAAGTCCGATGCTTGCCCTCGACAATGACTGTGTTACCGAAGGGCTGAAGTCAATAGGCGAAAAGGTTATAGCGGAGTTTGGCCGCCCCAAAGCCATACTCATGATATCGGCACACTGGTATAAAGGTCGCAACCTTGTGCAGAAAACAGAGCAGCCTGAGCAGATATTCGATATGTATGGCTTTCCTAAAGCACTCTATGAGGTGGATTATCGCCCCCACGGATGTGCCGAACTGAGCAGTGCTGTTCTGGCTATTAAGGAGATTGGGGCCACTGTTGACAACTCGTGGGGCATAGACCACGGCACGTGGACACCACTTGTGCACATGTTTCCACATGCCACCATCCCCGTGGTGCAGCTTTCTGTCAACGGTGTAATAGGTCCTCGTGGCTGTTATGAGATGGGAAGGCTGCTCGCTCAGCTGCGCAATCAGGGATTTATGATTATGGGCTCTGGCAATGTGGTTCATAATCTGAGGCGCGTAAACTGGGACAGCGACCACGGAAGCAAGGAGACAATAGAATTCAATGACTATATTACCGCGGCCATTGAAAGCCGCGACGACAGGGCTGTTATAGACTATCAGACAAATAAATGGGCTAACTATGCGGTCCCAACCCCTGACCATTTCCTACCTCTATTGTATGTATTGGGAGCCGCTGAGGGAGAAAAACCACTGGTGTTTAACAACGTTTGTAACCTCGATGCCATAGCAATGACCGGTTATGCTTTCGGTTTGTAACCCCACTAATATTTCTTCGTAGATTCTAAAAATCAAGAGTAAGCGTGTTACGGAGGTCCTGTAATGTTATTATGGGGCTTTCGTAATATCGTTACGGAACTTTCGTAATTGCCATTACGAAGCTTCCGTAATCGTTTTACAGAAGTTCCGTAATCACTTTACAAAGATATTTTTTTATTATTGATGCCATTAAAAATGAGGATAGAAGTTCTGTTTTAGGGCAAAACAGAACATGCATCAACGCAAAGCAAAAGAGTAAACACAAAAAGCTCCGACCAACTATACAGCCGATTACTGACAGTTGGTCGGAACCCTAAAGTCTGCATTTATGCAAGGCTAATCATTCTTACCTTCATCGAAATAAGAGCCTTTCGGCATGGATATTTCGTGAGCAATGCAATAATTAAATGACGCCCTGGATGCTCTTTCTGCCTGAAACATCTTCTCGGTTCCTTCAGCATCTTCACTGAATTCAAGGTGATTGTCTATCGACATGGCATGCGCCATGCCCTTAACATCAAGGTTATCAGTGCCAATAAAAGTGAAAGTCCAGTTCTGTTCCTTCAATTTCTCTATCAAATTCTTCACCATCTTGAGGCTATACTCTGTAGAGCTGTTCTCCAAACCGTCGGTAATAATTGTTACCAGCACATTGTCGGTGGCCTCTGTCTGCGAGTTCAACCTGCTTATACCCATGCCAATGGCATCATATAGCGGTGTACATCCGCCCGGATTGTATTCCTTATTGGTGAGCAGATGGGTGTTTTCTATAAGCGCATTATCAAATATGTAGCTCTTGTGGGTGCTGTCGAAGGTGATAAGAGTAACGCGTTGCTCCATCTCTGGATGCAGTTTCCGCATCTTGCTTATAGTGCTCAGTGTCTCGTTCAGGCCCATCAGAGCCTGTCTTTCTATAATGCTCATGCTGCCACTCTCGTCCATTACGATAAGATTGAATACTCTCTTCATTGTTTTTTCTCCTATTATTAAAAGGTTTAAACTTAATTTTTCGAGCTCGTTTATCTTTTAAAAGAATAAAGACAGGCAAAAATTAAGTGCCCAACAAAAAAATAATTAAATTTGCAAGCAAATGAACAATAATTCAAAACCTATGTCAGCGACAGGACTTACAGACAAAGAGATAATAGACGGGCTGCGCAAAGGCAACGCACAAATAACGCAAGACTACTTCTATGGTACGTGTAGCGTTGCCTATCACATATATGACAAGCAGTACAATCTGCGCTATAAGACCGGACTTGACTTCTACAGCATAGCCCATGAGTACTATTTGTCGCTGGCAAAGCACGACTTCCATCAACTGGAAGACCGAAAGCCTACCATGACTCTAAAGACATGGATGGTAAATGGATTCCGCTTTGTGGTGCTCGACCGTATGAAAGCCTACAACAAAGAAAACGGAATACAGAGCTTTGAGGAACGTATGGAGAAAGCAAATCTGCGATTCGACATACCGGACAACAATTTTTCAGAAGACTTCCGTAAGACAGTAAAAGATATTTGCACCCATATCTTGGGTCGCGACACACGCTCTTCGCTTATATTACAAATGATACTGATAGATGGTTTTAAAGGAAAAGAAGCGGCAAAGCAGCTTGGTATAACTCCATCGGCAGTTACTCAACGTTACCATAAGCTTATGAAAGACGTGGTAGTGCCATACTTCAAGCGCTACTATGTGGCTTCAGAGACCAGTGGTGTCAGGTATGACTTTGCCCCACGTCCATCTATCGTTTCGGATGCATGTATGAGTTTGCTTAAGGGTAATTTGAATGCAACAAATATAATCACAGAAAATATGAACACAAATTATAAAAAACGCATCACTCCTGATTACGTTTCAGAGCTCAAATCAAACGAAATATTCGTCTTTGGCAGTAATTTGGCAGGCATGCATGGTGGAGGTGCCGCCCGCACTGCACGCCTACACTTCGGTGCTATACTTGGAAACGGCGACGGACCTCAAGGTCAAAGCTACGCAATACCAACCATGCAAGGTGGCGTAGAGACTATAAGGCCATACGTAGACAAGTTTATCGCTTATGCAAAGTCGCATCCCGAGCTGACGTTCCTGGTTACTCCAATAGGCTGTGGCATAGCCGGATTCAATCCGGAGGATATAGCTCCACTCTTCAATGCTGCAATAAAAGTAGAAAATATCCATTTACCGCAAAGCTTTTGGGATAATCTTATAGATGAGTCTCTACCATTTTAATGACAAAATAATTAATGTTTTTGATTATAAAATTATGAAAGATGCTGGCAGATTTCAATACTTTTTGTAACTTTGCATACAACTAAAAAATTAATCTGTATGGCAAGACAAAAGACAGACCCATTGCATGTAGTAATTTATCCTTCCAATTTTAAGGGCAGTAATGGCCGTAACATGATGTATGTGGCATCAAATGCCCGCGAGGATATCAGCGTAGAAAAGCTTGATTCATTCTGCCATGAATACGAGAACCTGCCAAAAGGCTATGTGGTTCGCTGCTTCGAGGCACTGATGCATGCCATTCCGCATCTCATAGGCGAGCATAAGAGGGTGAAGACTCCTATAGGAAGCTTCTATGTAAAACCGCAATTCTTCCGCACCATGACTGAAGACGAGGAAATAACGGCAAATGATATATGCCTAGAAGGTATTGACTTCAGGCCAACAAAGGAGTTTCGCGAAGCTGTAAAAGATGAATTTAGAAGCATAGAAATAGACCGTCGCAAACATCTGATTGATACAGAATATTACGGCCAATACAATGAAGAGCTGGAGAGATGTCTCTCAGCGGGCTGCAACGGAAACCGATATGTCACGATAGAAGCATACAAACGGGAGACTGGCCTTAGCTATCACTTGGCCAAAAAGTGTCTCG
>CAZUWO010000015.1:0-4521 GCA_964623995.1 uncultured Prevotella sp.
GGCTATAATGATTGCCACTTACGATGCAAACAACACACCCGACATTATGATGGCAGCTTGGGGCGGACAGTCTGATGGTAATGAGATAAAGATTCATCTGTCTGAACATAAGACGACAGATAACCTTCGACTTAAAAAAGCCTTCACTCTTAGCTTCGCAACCGTTTCCACTCTTGCAGAAAGCGACTACTTGGGAACAGTAAGCGCTAAGGATGTGCCAGACAAAGTGAACAGGGTGGGCTTCACGGTTCACAAGGCTCCCAACGTTGACGCTCCTATAGTAGACCAATATCCAGTAGCCATTGAATGCCGTGTCGTCAGCTTCAAGAATGGCATCCTGATAGGAAAGGTGATTAATACCAGTGCAGATAAGAGTGTACTCGATGCAGATGGAAACATAAGCATGAGCAAGATGGAAGTGGTAGCATTCGACCAAATAACCAATACCTATCGCACGGTGGGCGGAATAATTGGCAAAGCTTGGAAAATAGGTAGCAAATTCAACAAATAATCACAAAATATAATTGGTAGATTATATCCATAATCATACCCACAAAATTACTATTATCATCAATGAAGCTTTACATTTATATATTAGCAATATGTACATTAGAACTTATGTCTAGCTGCAATGGCAAAAATTCATCATTGGCAAAAGCAAATCAAGAAGATACAATAGCCGTTACTGCAGATAGCGTGGTTGTGAATAACAATCTTGGAAAATTTAAATATTCAGTTCAGGTGCCAAGCACCGGCCAACCACTACGCCACATCGTGATAGAATGGATAGCAGAACAGCTTGGCGGATATTATCAGGGCTCAAGCGATTCCATTCTTACGATATTGCAAATTGCAACTGACAGTGCCATTGTCAAGGCTAAAAAGAATGCAAAAGAGTATTCTAAGGAAATTGCAAAATATTCTGAAGAAGGCGTACCGGCTTCTTCTTCAAGTTACTATGATTTCCAGAAATTGGCTGATGGACACAATTATGCCACTTGGATATATTACGGCTATGATTATCTTACTGGCAGTGCGCATGGCATTTCGCCAACCTATGGACAGACTTTTCGTAAGAATGATGGACGTAGGATAGGATGGGAAGTGGTGAGAAATATTGATAGCGACGGGTTCCAGAAACTCCTTCGCGATGGATTGAAGGAATATCTCAATGTGAAAACAGACAAAGAATTGAACGATGCTCTAATGAGCGAAGACTATTACTATATTCTTCCTCTGCCCAAATGCCCACCTTTGTTCACCAAAGAAGGTATAGAGTTCATTTATAATGAATATGAAATCATGTCCTATGCTCAAGGGCATCCTAATTTTGTCATCAGCTACGATAAGCTTCGCCCATATCTTAAGGCCACAGCCTTGAAGCTTTTATAATATTTAGAGAAGCTTTTAGTCTTGCATAAACGCAACATATTGTTTTTCTTTTCAGCGAAAAGGGTTAATTGTAACGATACGAGAAATAATAATACATATTGATGCATATTTCTATAACAGTTAAGGTTACATTGCGAGCATACGACCGTCATAAAAAAGTCAAACCTAATTATTTCTACTAAAACATTATGATATGAAACAAAAAGCAATGGAGTTAAAGTTGGTTGTGCGCCCAATAGTTGGCTGCCTGACCCATAGTCATTTCTGGGAAGGCCCATGCCGTGCCGGATATGCTAAGGATATGACACCTGAGGCCGAAGCCAAAGCTGCTGATGAGGCTTTCAAGGCTGCTAAGGAGACGCTCAAGGGAGCAACACCAGAGATAGATATGCTTCCAGCTGTCGATGCCCGTTACGACGAAAAGTTTGTAGTAAGTCGTGAAGTTTATGCTCAGATAGAAGACCGTATTGATGAGGTAGATTTCTTTCTCTGCATGAATTGGCGCATTCCCAAACTGGAGCGCTATCGCAAGCCTGTAGTGATACTACAAAATGGTAATGAAGGTATAGACTTTGCTGCCTACTGCCGCTCCATTGGAGTAGAAGCTTACGTCTGCATGGACATAAAGGATCTTAATGAGATAGCTCATGCACTGTGGGTTCGCAAAGTGGTAGCCAATACTCGTGCATTGGTACTTACCCACGGATCGATGCCAACTTTCGGCTTGCAAAGTCTCATACGTGATCCGGAGCTTATCCGAACCCGTTACGGAATGGAAATAGTGAAGCTTCCTTTCCGTGACATATTTAAGTATATGGATGAAATTACTGACGAAGAAGCTCGCCCCATTGCTGAGAAAATAATCGGTGGTTCACTGGAAACCAAGGTCCGCAAAGACTGGTTCTTAAACGATATAAAGTACTATCTGGCAGCAAAAAAGATGATGGACGTATACGATTGCAACGCTTTCTCTACCGCATGCCACGAGCTTTGCACCAGCGAAATACCGCAGAACCGCAAGTTCACTCCTTGCACTACCCACTCTCTACTCAAGGATGAAGGATATCCAAGTGGTTGCGAGGAAGACCTCAATGCACTGTTGGCAATGACTATAATGCAAGCTGCAGGTCATCGTCCGGCATTCATGGGCAACCCAAATATGGAAACAGACGAATTGTTGCGCATACATCATGCCGTTCCGGCTCTCTGCATGAATGGCTATAGTAAGAAACCACTCAAGTATAAATTATGGGCATTCACTGGTCAAGGCTTCGGTGGAAAGCTTCAAGTGGATTTCACCGAGAACGATGACGAATATGTAACCCTTGGCCGCTTCAATCCAATGGCCGACACTATGAGTGTGAAACGTGGCGAAGTAATCCGGTCTGAGTACGACGAGGTGTACTGTTCGCCCTACTACTACATTAAAATGCACGATGCCCGTGGCTTCATGCACCAATTGGCCGACTTTGGTCATCACCAAGTACTCATTTTCGGTGACTATACCAAGATGCTGCATCTCATTGGCCGCGTAATGCACTTCACTGTGCGTGAGCACATTTAAAGCCAATGATATATCTCAACAATGCTGCTACAAGCTATCCAAAGCCTCCCTCGGTAATCAAAGCCGTTAGGGAGGCTTTGGAAAATCCACCGGTAAGTCCATTCCGCAGTAATGATGAAGAGGGCATAGATCTGATGGGGGATTTGCGCATAAAGCTTGGACAGTTATTCCATATATCTGATACTGACCGTATATTCTTTGCCCTCAATGCCACTGATGCCACCAACCGTGTGTTTAATGGGCTATCATGTAACAGCTACGACTTTTCTCCAAACAACCACAATAGTATATTGCGCCCGTTAGCAAATAATTTCTTCACCAGCAAAAGTGGTAAATATAGCCTCACTATACAAAATCACTGCTCAAATGTCACAGGTGAAATTATTGATGCAGAGAAACTTTGTACGAAGGCTCATACTCGTAATCAATTATTCATGCTCGACACGGCCCAAAGTGCAGGATGCATTCCTATTGATGTAGATAAGTGGGGAGTAGATATTCTCATATTTACCGGTCACAAATCATTGCTTGGACCAATGGGGACTGGAGGCTACTACGTACGTCGTGGCGTTGATTTACGGCCTGCAGAGTTTGGGGGAACCGGTCGGGACAGTAGCGTAATTAAGTACGAGGGAAATAACTGGGAATACGAAGTTGGCACACAGAATCTTCCGGGACTTGCTGGTTTGAGAGCTGGTGTAGAATATGTACTTGGGCGTGGCGTTGAGAATATATATGAAAAGGAGCACCAGATGACCCTCAAAGTTATCTCAGAGTTGTCAAAGATTGATAACGTAATACTATACACTGCCCCCAATGCTGACAGCCAAGGACCGGTTTTCTGCTTCAATATTAAAGGTTTGTTACCTTCTGATGTTGGTTATATACTTCTTAACAGCTATGACATAAATGTTCGTACAGGGCTTCACTGTGCTCCGCTCATTAACGAAAAGCTCGGAATAAACCATTATGGCACAGTACGTATTAGTCTTTCCGACTTCACAACTGCTGATGAACTGCGCACCTTGGTTAGAGCTGTAAGTCAAATTGCTTCAAGTCTATGAAAATAACATCTATCACCCGTTCGCCAGAACCTTGTGTTGAGGCTGGCTGGCAAGCTGATCAATACTATTTGGAACGGCCAATTACTACTGATTTCATAAAGGCACTAAAACCACTGTGTTCGCTTGTATTCCTCTCCGCTCTAAGTCAACCCTTTTTCAAGGTGGAAAACCAACACTACATGATAAAAGGTCTACTCGGCGATAAGTCTATACGCGTGGCTTGTCACAGAGATTATCTCTTAGAGACCAAAGACATTCGTAAACTTATAGAATCATTCTGAATTGTCAATATGGCATTCAAAACATGCCATATTGTCTTCTTTTTGCTTCAGGCATATATATTGCACCAATATTCAGTGAAGTTCTAAAGAAAAGGACCTCAAAAGTTAATGAACAAATTTAAATAGGAGATATTAATTATGGTACTCATGAACAGAAACAATTCAGATTGGTTGTCAAACTTCTTTGATGATTTCTTTAACACAGGTATTACACCTCGTG
>CAZUWO010000015.1:4531-32505 GCA_964623995.1 uncultured Prevotella sp.
AAGATGACAAGAAATACACTATGGAGATTGCCGCTCCAGGTCTGAAGAAAGAATATTGTCGGGTAGGCATCAACTCTGACGGACTTCTCGAAGTACACATTGAGGACAAGTTCGAACAGCATGAGACTGAAAACAAAGAGGAGAAAAAAGAGCGCTACTTGCGCCGTGAGTTCTCTTATGGCAATTATGATCAAAGCTATTCACTTCCTGAAGATGTTGACAAAGAGAAGATTTCAGCTAAGGTCGCCAATGGCGTTTTGGAAATAGAATTACCTAAAGTTTATTCTGAAGGTGATAAGAATGACGTTAGAAACATTACTGTAGGATAAAGTTGAAGTTGTTATATTTGCAAGTTTTATTATAGGTAGACGGAGCTAATTTCATATATTTTATGAGATTAGCTCCGTTTTTGTATTTAAATGCGCAAGGAAAATAAGTAAAAATATTCTTTATTTACTTCGAAATTCTGATTTTAATTAGTAACTTTGCTAACATTATGCGAATAATATCTAAGTTTTTCAATCTTCCTGTAGCCATAAGCATTCGCTTTTGGCAAAGGGTAAATCCATGGCTTCTACGCAGTTGGGGAGCAGATGTGGGGAAGAACGCAATAATTCCTGGGCGGATTCACGTATCGGGGGGGGTAGGATATTAGTAGGTGAGAATCTCTACTTCTCGTCAGGGAATGGCGTTAATCCTCTTTGTAGCAACCTTCGAGGCGACATCCACGTTGAAAGTGGTGGAGAACTTATTATTGGAAATAACGTTGGAATGAGTTCTACGCGTATTTGGGCAAGCAAAAAAGTGGCAATAGGAAATCATGTAAACATTGGTGGAGGCGTGATAATTACCGATACAGATGCTCATCCCATAAACTGGAAAGAACGCCACAATTGTGAAGGAACTGCCAAATCGGCTCCAGTGGAAATAGGAGATGATGCGTGGATTGGTGCCAATGCAATTATTTTAAAAGGCGTCAGCATAGGTGAGCACGCAGTTATTGGAGCCGGTTCCGTGGTTACCCATAACATTCCTGCTGATTGCATTGCCGCCGGCAACCCTTGCAAGGTGATTAGAAAACTTGATGAAACTAGTATAAGATAAACATACACATGATGGCAAAAATAGCAAAATCGTGATACAACCACTGGCATAGCCAAGGGGATTCGTATATTGCTTGTAGCGTGCATTCACTTTGGGGTTCTTGCCTTCGTGCCGATACCTTTCACATTCATTGCAGTATCTATGCTTTTCTTTATGAGCGTATTTAAAAAATACTAATATAAGCTTTCGATGGCTTTCTATTATAAATTTACGATCATTGATACTTCCCCATAGTCCTTTTTATACATTGCCTTTAACAGTGTGTATGGAACGCTCAATCTGCATAATATTTTCAGGTCAGCGTTCACTGTCTCTATAAAAGATATGTTTTGTTAGGTAGTGTTTAATTATTTGCTTCTTAGCAAAAGGTATTTTTCTATAAGATTACAACGTCATTATCTATAGGTTTACCCCTTGAAGACAGCACTTTGGCCTCTTGAATCCAATGGACTTCCCCTCATGAATACATACGTTTTACGGATTCAAGTATTTGAACTAACGGTAAGAATTACAATTGATAAATCTTGCCGCATACTGCTTGTTCACGAAGAAAGTCCCAATAGCCGTCTAACGCTCTACAGACAGCAACTAACCGTGTTCTAAATTTTATTAGAATGCAAACTGATTTAAAATGGATAAGAAACTGTTTTCCTAATAATATAATATAGCACATTTTAAGAATCGTAGGAGCATTTGTAATTAACAAACACTCCTACGATTCTTAGACATATTTAAATGAGTTACTTAACTTTACCAAAGCAACACATAGAGCAACAATACTATTGCACAGATGCCAATGGTACCGTATGTATAGCCCCGAGTGGTAGAGAAAAGCTCCAACTTTATAGGCAAAGCTTTCACGTCACGCTTATGGCTTGTAGCATTGCTCTCTAGCCAAATAGCACACTGACCTACAAGCACTCCGAAGAAGAAGAAGGCCTGGAAGCCAATATCATTGAGGTAGGCCATGAAGTTATTATCAGGATCTGCGCCTGGATTCATCACACCCCATAGAGTTACAAAGGCAGCAGCAACTATCATTACAAGTCCTGCTGTACCAAGAATGCGGGCCCAGCGACGCATCATGCGGCAATCATTGGCCGATGGAAGTTCGCAACCAACAGCGTGACGGTCGAACAAAGATACGATTACAAAGAAGGCAAGCAGAATCATAAATATGTATCCGGCACGGAACTGGAAAGCCACATTTGGTAAACAAACCTTGAATAGTACTCCCATTGGTATGGTAAGTATGGCCGTCCACACCGCAGCCAACGAACTGGCACGTTTCCAAAGCAATCCGAGACCAAAGACTATGATAATACCTGGATAAATAAATCCACTATACTCTTGAATATACTGGAAAGCTTGGTCGAGGCCACCTAACAAAGGCTTTACAGCAACAAGGGCAATGATGAGGGCACATACGGCAACAATGCGGCCTACGTTAACCAATTGCTTGTCGCCGGCTTTTGGATTGATGTACTTCTTGTATATATCCATCGTAAAGAGCGTCGACGTAGAATTAAACATCGATGCAAGCGATGAAATAATGGCTGCGGCAAGAGCCGCAAACGAAAGACCTTTAATACCAGTAGGAGTGAAGTTGCGTATAAGCCATGGATAGGCATCGTCGGCCACATTTATCTTACCGGCCAAGTGCATTCCAGAAAAAGCTTGAGGGTCTTGCATGATGTAATAAGCACAAATGCCCGGCAATACAACTATAAACGGAATTAAAATTTTGAGGAATCCAGCAAATATGAGACCTTTCTTAGCCTCATCCACATTCTTTGCAGCCAATCCCTTTTGAATGATATACTGGTTGAAACCCCAGTAGCCCAAATTAGTGAGCCACACACCACCAACAACTGCTGCAATACCAGGCACATTGGCAAATGCCTCAGGGTTGTGGCTTTCCTGTATTACCAAGTGGAAGTGAACATCTGTAGCATGGGCACCCGTAGTAAGATCGGTATAGACTTTAGACAATGCACCAAAAGCATCAGTTCCGAATATATTACCCATCTCTCTTAAAGCCACATAAGCAGTAACCAAGCCACCGCCAACAAGGAATGTAACCTGCATCACATCAGTCCAAGCCACAGATGCCAGACCACCGTAAATACTGTATATTCCAGCTATAACGAAAAGCAGGAATATTATAATCATCCTCATGCTGATAGTTATGCCGCATATTTCCACACTCAATCCTTGCAGACCTAGTATCTGCTCTATGGCTAAGGCACCGAGCCAAGCCACAGAAGTAAGGTTTACAAAGACATAGAGGAACAACCACAGAATAGAGAAAGCCAGTCCAACACCGTCATTATAACGCTCGCGTAAGAACTGTGGTATAGTAAATATCTTGCGGTCGAGCATCACTGGCAACAGGAATTTGCCTATCACCACCAGTGTTACTGCTGCCATTATCTCATAAGCTGCAATGGCTATACCGTCACGGAATCCTGTGCCAGACATTCCTATGAACTGCTCAGCCGATATGTTCGCAGCTATGAGTGATGCACCTACGGCCCACCACGTCAACGTGTTGCCAGCAAGGAAATAATCATTAGCCGTTTTCTGTTTGCCATCCTTAGAACGGCTGAGAAACAGTCCTAACGACACCAATATAACAAGATAAGCTACAAGAATTAGAAAGTCTACAGTCTTGAACCCTGAAGAGGCCAAGGCTTGGGTGATGTTATTCATTTCCGGAAATTTGTTTTTTTTGATTTAGATATTAGGTTATAGTCTGTCTTATTTCACACTGAATTTGTAAGCCAGATGACTAGTATAGGTTTGCCCTGGTTTCAGATAAGAATTGGACATATCCCAGCCCTTTGTACCTTGAGCTACCTTGGTTGGTGAATCTGGATACTTCTGGCTCTCAAAACATACGCTTACATGTTTAGGATAGAGAACCCCATGCTTACCTGCAATGCCCGTGCCTTGGAAGTTTCCGGTGTAAACCTGAAGTCCTGGTTCATTGGTGAATACTTCGAGCAATATTCCACTCTTCTTACTGTAGAGACTTGCAGCCACAGTCTTGTCATCACCTTTGCCGTTGACAAAGGTGTTCAAGCACCAGTTATGGTCGTAACCTGTAGCATTCTTTATTTGGTAATAGGCCGTGTCAACGATTGTCTCACCTATAGCATGAGCCGTACGGAAGTCCATAGGAGTACCTTCCACCGGCAATATCTTTCCTGTAGGAATATATTTGGCATCACTTTCAGTGAAGTTGTCTGCGTTTATGTACATAACTTCATCAGTGCAAACCTTTGACGGATCGCCACTCAAGTTGAAATAACTGTGGTTGGTCATATTCACCACTGTTTCTTTGTTTGTAGTAGCTTCGAAGTTGATATCCAGCGTATTATCGGCCTTCACTGTATATGTAGCCTTGGCCTTCACTTCTCCTGGGAATCCATTATCACCATCCGGCGATACCAATGCAAGTGTTATACTCGAATCGTTCACGTTTTCTACGTCATACACTTTGTTTATCCACCCTGTGTTACCACCACCATGTAGCGTGTTACCATTGTCATTGGCTCTTAATTTATACGTCTGGCCATTTATGGTCAGCTTTGCGTCTTTTATGCGGTTGGCATACCGTCCCACGGTAGAACCGTAGTCAGATGGAGAATTAAGTGTGTCGGCATATTGCCGTATATTGTCATAGCCCAACACCACATCGGTAGGCTTACCTTTACGATCTGGAACACTTATACTAACTACTCTGCCTCCATAGTTGGTAATACACACCTCCATTCCCTTACCATTTGTCAGGGTATAGAGCTTTACCTGCTTGCCGCCTATTATGGAATCAAACTTAGCTGGATTAAGTCCAGATTGGGTTTCTTCACTGCCGTTACTTCCGGCACATCCTGTCATGAAAATAGCAAAAATACTAAATAAGGATGCAATTAAAGAAAGTCTTTTCATATTACTGGTAGATTGTCTCTATAAGAAATTCGGTGTAAAATTACAATTTATTATTTAAAGGTATAACCCTTCATGATATAAAAAGGTGTTTTGTAACACAATTTAACTATAACTTCATCGTCTTACAGTTAGTTAGACCACTTCTATGTCATCATACGGCATTAATCACTTTACTGCAAGAATCATTTAAATCACACAATAATAAATAAACATAAAACGAGGTGTCTCAAATGGAGACACCTCGTAATATAATTATAAATAGATCAGAATCAGATTGACTCGCTCCAGTCTTCTTGCGATTTACGCACGTAGCTCTGATAACGACGCTTTGCTGCTTTCTCTGTTTCAGCATAAAGCTCTTCAGCCTCGTCAGGACGAACCTTCTTCAGGGAAGCGAAACGAACCTCACCGAGCAGATAGTCGCGGAAGTTCTCCCACTTCGGAGCCTTTGAGTCAAGAGTGAATGGATTCTTGCCCTCCTTGGCGAGCTCCGGATTGAAGCGCCACAGGTGCCAGTAACCACACTGCACGGCAAGCTCTTCCTCGTGCTGTGAACGGTTCATACCACGCTTCTTGCCATCAGCCTCTTTCCCCTTGATACCATGATTAATACATGGAGCGTAAGCGATGACGAGTGATGGCCCTGGATAAGCCTCGGCCTCACGGATAGCCTTCAGAGTCTGAGCATTGTCAGCGCCCATTGCAACCTGAGCAACATAGATGTAGCCGTAAGTTGTCTCCATAAGTCCAAGGTCCTTCTTGCTTACGCGCTTACCTGCAGCAGCAAACTGTGCGATGGCGCCAAGAGGAGTAGACTTAGAAGACTGACCACCAGTGTTAGAGTAGACCTCGGTATCGAGCACAAGGATGTTGACATCCTCACCAGATGCAAGCACGTGGTCAAGACCTCCGTAGCCGATATCATAAGAAGCACCATCACCACCAATGATCCACTGACTGCGCTTCACAAGGTAATGATCGAGTGTCTTAAGCTCCTTAGCCACTTCGCAACCAGCCTCAGCGTCCTTCTCAATGAGAGGCTTCAGAGCGGCGGCAGCTGCCTTAGAACCATCAGCATCGTTCTTATTGTCAATCCATTGCTGAGCAGCTACCTTGAACTCTTCTGAAGTCTTGTCACTAGCAATCTTCTCGTTAAGCAGCATGGTGATACGATTCTTCATCTTCTTGTTACCGAGAGCCATACCAAGACCGAATTCGCAGAAGTCCTCAAACAGTGAGTTGTCGAATGCAGGACCCTGACCCTTATCGTTTGTTGTATATGGAGAAGATGGAATTGATGCAGAATAGATTGAAGAGCAACCTGTTGCATTAGCAATCATCTCACGGTCACCGAAGAGCTGAGAGATGAGCTTAACGTAAGGAGTCTCACCGCAACCAGAGCAAGCACCAGAGAATTCAAACAGAGGTGTAGCGAACTGTGAGTTCTTCGGACTCTGCTTGATATCTACGAGATTCTGCTTTGACTTAACGTTCTTTACAAGCCAATCCCAGTTCTTTGCCTCTTCTATCATATCAGGAGCATCAACATTGAATGGAATCATCTTGAGGGCCTTCTCACCAGTCTGGCGGTTCACACCCATGCAGACGTCAGCACAGTTGCCACAGCCAAGGCAGTCAAGAACAGATGTTTCAATGCGGAAACGCATACCCTTTAAAGCCTTAGGAGCCTTGATTTCGAGTGTTGTAGCATTGAATCCGGCAGCCTCTTGCTCGTCAAGAACGAATGGACGAATAGCAGCGTGCGGGCAAACAAATGCACACTTGTTGCACTGTATACAGTTGTCTGGATTCCAAACAGGAACCATAGCCTCTACACCACGCTTCTCATAGGCAGCAGTGCCATTCTCCCAAGTTCCGTCCACAGTGCCATGCTTCACAAAGTCGCTAACCTTGAGCAAGTCGCCGGCCTGTGCATTAATAGGACGTACAAGTTCCTTAACGAATGCGGGTGCATCGTCTTCCTTCTTCTCGTCCTCTGGCAGGTTAGACCATGCTGGATCAACAGTGAGTTCCTTGTATTCACCGCCACGGTCAACGGCAGCATAGTTCATGTTAACAATATCCTCACCCTTCTTACCGTAAGACTTAACGATGAACTTCTTCATCTGCTCAACGGCCAAATCCTCAGGAATAACCTTTGTGATACGGAAGAATGCTGACTGCAGAATGGTATTGGTACGGTTGCCAAGACCTATCTCGCGACCAATCTTGCTGGCATTGATGTAGTACACCTTGATTTTGTGGTCGGCAAAATACTTCTTCACGTGGTTAGGAATGAAGTTAATCAGCTCCTCACCGTCAAAGATAGTGTTCAAAAGGAATGTACCATTGTCGCGCAGACCACGTGTAACATCATACATGTGGAGGTAAGCCTGAACATGGCAAGCCACGAAGTTAGGTGTATTTACGAGATAAGCCGAATGGATAGGCTCATCGCCAAAGCGAAGGTGAGAGCAAGTAAAGCCACCAGACTTCTTTGAGTCATAGCTGAAGTAAGCCTGGCAGTACTTATTGGTGTTGTTACCTATAATCTGAACTGAGTTCTTGTTAGCACCTACAGTACCATCAGAGCCCAAACCATAGAACTTAGCCTCGAACAGACTGTCACCACCCATAGGAATCTCAGGAACCTCTGGCAGTGAAGTGAATGTAACATCATCTACAATACCAACTGTGAAGTGGTTCTTTGGCTCCGGAAGCTCAAGATTGTTGAATACGGAAACAATCTTAGCAGGTGTAGTATCATTTGAACCGAGACCGTAGCGTCCGCCAACAATAAGTGGCTTACGAGGATCATCATAAAGAGCACTCTTAACATCGAGATAGAGAGGCTCACCCTCTGCTCCAGGCTCCTTGGTGCGGTCAAGAACAGCAATGCGCTTCACTGTGTCAGGAATAGCCTTGCGGATAGCCTCCACAGAGAATGGACGGTAGAGGTGAACGGCCACCATACCAACCTTCTTGCCTTGCTTAGTCAGGTAATCGATAGCCTCGCGGGCTGGCTCTGTAGCCGAACCCATAAGGATGATGATGTTCTCAGCATCGGGTGCACCATAATAATTGAAGAGGTGATACTCACGGCCGGTAATCTTCGAAATCTCGCCAAGATACTTCTCAACGATGGCAGGAACCTTATCGTAGTACTCATTGCAAGCCTCACGATGAGTGAAGAAAGTCTCCGGATTCTCAGCAGTACCGCGGGTTACAGGACGCTCTGGCGAAAGGGCGCGGTCGCGGAAACGCTTGATGTAGTCAGGATTTACGAGTGGGCGAATATCTTCCATATCCATCTCCTCAATCTTATGATACTCATGAGAAGTGCGGAAGCCGTCGAAGAAGTTGATGAACGGAATCTCACTCTCAAGAGTTGCGAGATAAGGAACTGCTGTAAGGTCCATAACTTCCTGTACAGAACCTGAGCAGAACATGGCAAAACCAGTCTGACGGCAAGCCATTACATCCTGATGATCACCGAAGATACACAGAGAATGGCTGGCGAGTGTACGGGCCGAAACGTTGAAAACGCATGGCAGAAGCTCGCCTGCAATCTTGTACATGTTAGGTATCATCAGAAGCAGACCTTGAGAAGCCGTGTACGTAGATGTCAGAGCTCCGGCCTGAAGTGAGCCATGTACTGCACCTGCAGCGCCACCTTCAGACTCCATTTCCTGTACGGTAACGGTCTGTCCGAAAAGGTTCTTGCGGCCTTTGGCAGCCCACTCATCAACATGCTCCGCCATAGGTGATGACGGGGTGATGGGGTAGATGGCGGCTACCTCAGTAAACATGTAGCTTACATGGGCAGCAGCGGTGTTACCATCACATGTGATAAACTTTTTTTCTTTAGCCATTTTGATTTGATAATAAAAGTTATAATGTTTTTGAACTTATAATTAATTAAATGTTTTCAATATATAAAGCCAAACAGCCACAACGGAATCTTGTTGCCGGAGCCCACTTCCGTGTTGTAGCGGGCATAGTAAGTGTCGCCTGACATGCGCAGTTTGCTGTTGGCTGCATCACAGATTCTCACGTTGTATTTGTTGTCCACGATGTAGAAGCTGTCTTTCTGCCCTACGTTTACGTGGTGGTCTTTCCACAATGAGTTTACGAAGAAGGTCTCCATCACCGTCTGCTTGTCCACCTGTATAGGGTAGATGGCATATATGAGATTGGTGTTGTGCATCATCACCTTTACAGGTTTCTTAGGAAATTGCTCACCGGCGGGGTAGAGTATGTTTATCAGTCTGGCCTCTGAGAGATACTTTATGTAATTCATAACCGTGGCCCGGCTGGTCTCAATGTCATCGGCCAACTTGCTTATGTTAGGTGCTTTTGGCCCAGCAAGGGCAAGAAGGTAGAAGAGTTTCTTTATCTTTGTCAGGTATTTAAGCTCTATTTGCTTAATGAGGAGTATGTCCACCTCCGTCATCATGTTCATGGTCTTGAGCAGATTCTCTGAGAAATTGCGATGCTCAAGAAAGAAAGGATAGAAGCCATGGTGTATGTAGTCGTCGAAGTAATCCATCGGCGACACCTTGGGAAGTATCCTCTTCACCACTGCTTCGTGGTTCTGGAATATCTCGTCGAGGCTTACCGGCGGAAAGTTGCAGCCTGATTGCAAGTTGATATATTCACGGAAGGAGAACCCTCTCAGGTTATGGCTGCTAACTATTCCCTTCAAGTAAGGATCTTGTTTTAGCCTCATCACGCTCGAACCGGTGAAAACTATTTGCAGATTGGGGTAAAAGTCGTAACATCGGCGCAACTCCTGATTCCACTCCGGCTGCTTGAACACTTGGTCTATGAGCAACACCTTGCCCCCACGACGGTAAAACTCTCCTGCAAAATCGGCTATTCCGCGCTCCTGAAAGTAGAAGTTGTTCATGTTTATATAGAGACAGTCGCGATTTTGTGGGTCATAGTTCTCCTTGGCATACTCCAACAGGAATGTTGTCTTACCCACACCACGCGATCCCTTCACGCCTATAAGGCGCGAATGCCAGTCTATCTCGTCCATCAACCTTCTGCGGACAGGGGCGTAGACATGCTCTACAAGATATGTATGTGTGCGGAAGAAAGATTCCATCAGGCCTGATTCGTTTTACCAGTGCAAAGATACATATTTATTATTAGTTTGCAAACTCCACGTTACAAAAAAATATTATTTTCACCTTTTTTGTATTTAGTAGCATCGTTAAGTTGGCTTTGGCTGATTACATTAAATACTATCAGAGTGCAATTTCTTTATTTCAGACGGTAGAATAACGAAAATTTTATTTAAATTTGCATCGAAAACAACAGTAAATCATTGAAACTACACATTTTTAATCCTGGCCATGATGCCGCACTAGCCAATGGCAACAAGTATTTTACGCCTCCTCACGCAGCCCGTCAGCTAATGGCTGACATGGGTTACCTGCCCGCTGTATGGGCCGAAGATGGCGATGCGGTTCTCGTTGAGAATGTAGATGCGGCCCGAGAGCAGGCCCGCCACATTGGCAGAAGGCTTCATCGGGTATCGTTTGTTGCTCCCGAGTCGTTGCGCTCACTCCGCAACATAGAGCAAATATGCCCTTGGGGGTGGGACTCACAGATAGTTTTCAAGCTGGCAAGATGGGGAGTCGACCGAAGCCTGATGCCATCCGACGACCGGCTATCAGCCATACGCGCCCTCAGCAGCAGGGCCACGGCAATTAAGTTGCTGCCAAAAGTGTCCACCGACGAAAAGGCATGGATGGTGGAAAGCACCGCCGAGTTCGGTGAGAAGCTAAGCCAGCTGGGCAGCGTTGTGGCCAAGGAACCATGGAGCAGCAGCGGTAGGGGAGTGAGATACATAACCTCCGGCACGCTTACTCCGCAAATAGAGAACTGGCTAAGCCGTGTAATTGAGACCGAAGGCGGCATAGCCGTAGAGCCCTATTATAATAAGGTGGTAGACTTCGGTATGGAGTTCACTTTGCAAGGTGGTGAGTGCAAGTACGTAGGGCTGTCGGTTTTCAACACCCAAAACGGCTTTTACACCGGCAATATCATAGCTAAAGAGGAGCTAAAGCAATGGTTTCTGACCAAATACGTAGCGCTTTCCGAGCTGGAAAGGATAAGAACAGAGCTTCTAACCCACCTCTCTGCCACTTTCGGAAAGGCATATAGCGGTCCCGTTGGCGTAGACATGATGGTATATTCCGATGCAGAAAGCCGGCTCCACATACATCCCATGGTTGAGATAAACCTCCGCCGCACCATGGGCCATGTGGCAATCAGCTTGCAAAAGACGCTCATTGGCGACAGCGAGACAATGAATGTGGAATACAGAAACAATAGATATAAACTGAGAATTACTAAAAACAAGTCAAAATGAAAAGAAGAAGCATTCTCTTACTTTCTGCTTTCATGGCCATAACCATGCAGGCGCAGAACTATAAGAGCGAAGTTTGGTCGCCGGATAATGGCGACGGAACCTACACTAACCCAGTAATCAACGCCGACTATAGCGACCCCGACGTCATCTGTGTGGGCGATGACTACTGGCTTACGGCAAGTAGCTTCCAGTGCATGCCGGGACTTCCCGTGCTCCACTCAAAGGATATGGTTAACTGGGAGATAGTTGGCCACGCCCTCAACCAGCCCTATTTTGAGCAGAAAGAGCCCGAACATGGTGGCGGAGTGTGGGCTCCCTGCATTCGTGAGCACAACGGTTGGTTCTACATCTATTGGGGTGACCCAGACCGTGGCGTGTTCATGGTTAAGACAAAGGACCCCCACGGCGAGTGGGAGAAGCCCGTTTGCGTTATCGAGGGCAAGGGAATGATTGACACTTCTCCTCTTTGGGACGACGACGGGCGCTGCTATCTGGTCAACGGATGGGCCAACAGCCGTTCTAAGTTTGCCAGTATGCTCACCGTGCGCGAGCTTAACGCCGAGGGAACCAAGGCCATCGGCAATCCCGTGGTAGTGTTCGACGGCAACGGAACCGAGAACCGCACCTGCGAAGGTCCCAAGTTCTATAAGCGTGGCGACTGGTATTGGATTATGTGTCCTGCCGGAGGAGTACCCACAGGCTTCCAACTTGCCATGCGCTCAAAGTCCCCTTACGGTCCGTATGAATGGAAAATAGTGCTTGCACAGAACAAGACATCAGTCAATGGCCCTCACCAAGGCGGCTGGGTCCACACCAAATATGGCGAGGATTGGTTCATGCACTTCCAGGATAAGGGCGCTTACGGGCGCGTAGTCCACTTGCAGCCAGTTACGTGGAAAGACAATTGGCCTGTCATGGGCACCATGCCCAAGAAGGGTTATTGCGGCTCGCCGGTGCTCAAGTTCCGCAAACCGAAGTCCTCTTCCACCAATATTGTCAACCCACAGGAGTCTGACGAGTTCAATTCCACGGTGCTTGGGCAGCAGTGGCAGTGGCAAGCAAACTACGATCAGACTTTCGGAATGCCAACAAACTGGGGAGTTTTCCGCCTCTTCACTTATCCCTCTGACAAGACTTTATGGCACAATCCGGCCATGCTCCTGCAAAAAACGCCGGCCGACCGCTTCACAGCCACGGCCAAAGTGCGCCTCAGCGCTAACAAGGAGCAGGAGATGGGTGGCATCATAATGATGGGTCTCGACTATTCTGCACTTATGTTGAAGCGCGTGGGCGACAAGTTCCAGCTGCTGCAAATAACGTGTAAGGGCGCCGATCGTGGCAATAAGGAGACCGTAACCGTGCTCGACACCTTCAAGCCTACGGCTGTTGATAAGATAGATTATCGTCCGGCAATCCACGAAGACGCCTATTTGCGCATGAAGGTTACCGACACCAAGGTGCAGTTCAGCTACAGTTCTGACGGCAAGAAGTTCCGCAATGTGGGCCAAGAGTTCACAATGAAGGAGGGCAAATGGATTGGCGCCAAGATTGGTGTTGTTGCCAGCGAACCGGCAGATACTAATCTTCGAGGCTGGCTCGATGTAGACTGGTTCCGTGTAACCAAGTAATCATTTGACTATCATAGACAAATTCAACCTTACGGGCGCTCCGCTTTCAATGGCGGAGCGTCCGTTTGCATTATAGCATTTGTTGCCTTTCACAGATTCTGATAAACATTTCCCAATCTTTGTTGTAGCCGTTATGTAGCCGGAAATATTCTTACTGTGAGTGCCCAACAATATCATCGATTAATAACACATTTCCGTTCCACCCCATGGTGTTATGCTTACACACCCCCAACCGCTCGCAACTGTGTCTCGCAACTGCGGAATGTGGCTCCCGATAATGGCAGTTATCCTATGTAATGGCCGAAAAACAGTATTGATTTCTCTGCTTAAAGAAAAACATTTTTCTACGTAGAGTTTATATTTTTGCTACGTAGCAAAATACATTTTTCTATAAGATTACAACATCAGAAACACTGTTTTTGCCCCTCATTCCCATATCTTTGGGCTCATAAAACCAGCCCCATCTGTCCGCCATTGATACTGGAGCCATTGATGTTTTCGCTTCACCGTTCAGTAATCACATGTCGTTCCGACCAGCGGAACACAGCCTTTACATCCCGAATCGACTCTGGAGAAGTCGCCCATCTACCGCATCAGTGATGCCATCAGAATTATATGTCTATGTGATAATTGGACGACTCCGCGGGAGTCGGGATGGGAGGGACTTCGGATTCCTCGGGTCGAGACGACCCAAGGTTACTATACTATGATGCCTCCGGCATCATATCTCAGTGATGATGTGCAGACTCAGTGGTGCTATGGTAGCAGTATCACTGCACTGATATGCTGACTCGGTAATGTCTCCATCATAAACCCTGCGGTATGTATGGCTTACTCAATGCCATTGTGATATCTGTATCATGGCACTGGTGGACTGGCTTGGCTATACTTTAATGGCCGCACGGACTTTACTATATATAATGTATAGTTGGTATTTATTTTAGATGATTATCCGTCTCCATAATATCAGGTCAGCAAATTCTTTGTCTACGTCAAATGATAAAATCTGTCATTACGCTTATTTTGCTGAGCTAACGCAATTTCTGAGCTGTTTATTCATACATAAGCTCTCGTTTAACATCATTATTATTCGCTGGTCTAATATGGTTTGCTGTTTAAAAAAGCAAAAAGAATATACAAATTTTTGTGCTTTTTATTATTAATTCTGAATTAATTTGTATTTTTGCCTTTGGATTTTAAGGTGAATGTTGTATTACAGCACATCATTTTGAGTCTCATATTTATTTAACACAAAAAATTATTTTATGAAGAAGTATTTTACTCTAATTGCAATTGTGTCTATTGCCGTTGTGGGCAGGGTGCTGGCCACACAGGAATCATCGGCATTTATTGCTTCCGACTCTGAAGTCGGCAACCAACCATCGGGAAAACCAGTGGCCATTCTCACTACCAATCCCGACAGCACCGTTACGCTGCGTTTAACTTATAGCGGAAACGCTCCAGTGCTGCCGGCAGGAGCCACCGACACAATCTACGAGCTGACCGACACGTTGGACAAACCGCAGTGGAACTCATCAGCCCGCAGCATCGATTCAGTGTTTATCGATCCTGTTTTTGCCAATGCTCGACCCACTTCTACCTCTTATTGGTTTTCTGACATGGTCAAGGTAGGCAAGATTAATGGCTTGCAGTATATCAACACCTCTGAGTGCACTGACATGAGCAGCATGTTCAGAATTTGCGCCAAGGTGGACAGTCTTGATCTGAGCACTTTCGACACACGACACCTGAAGAACATGGAAAACATGTTTTTCAGCTGCACAAGCCTGAAATACCTGAATCTTAAAAACTTCCGCACCGACAGTGTAACCAACATGAGATACACCTTCAACCAGTGCTCAAGTCTTACGAATCTGGACGTGTCGAAGTTCAACACATCCCATGTCAACAACATGTGTGGCACATTCGGCGGCTGCACCAATCTCGAGTCACTTGACGTTAGAAACTTCGTAACCGACAGTGTAACCAACATGTCGTACATGTTTTCCGGTTGCACCAAGCTCACTACCATAGACTTGAGCAAGTTCAACACCTCCAATGTCACCACTATGTATGGTATGTTCATGGGTGACAATGGTCTTGTGGACCTTGACCTGAGGAGCTTTGACACAAGAAACGTAAACACTATGGCTAATATGTTCGGTAGTTGCAGAGGCCTGAAGAATGTAAATCTGAGCAGCTTCAACACATCCAAGGTAACAACAATGTCTAACATGTTCTATGGTTGCTCCAGCTTGGACAGCATCAACGTAAAGAACTTCGACACATCTAATGTTACCAACATGGACAACTTGTTCATGGAATGCTCCAGTCTTAAAAGTCTCAATCTTAACACATTCGACACTCACAATGTTACCTCGATGGGTAACATGTTCTCAGGTTGCTCTGGCCTGAAGAAACTTGACGTCAGCTCCTTCAACACCGCCAATGTTACATTAATGACGGCCATGTTTAGCTCTTGCTCCAGTTTGGACAGTCTTAACCTGAGCAACTTCAACACTGGTAACGTTACCACACTCAGTGCCATGTTCTCAGGTTGTACCAACCTCAAAAGTCTTGATCTGAGCAGCTTCAACACTTCAAAGGTCACCACCCTTCAGTCGATGTTCAACAAGTGCACCAGTCTTGTCAAGCTCAATCTGAAATCTTTCGACACACAGAATGTAACCAGCATGAACGACGTGTTTGCTGAGTGCTCCAGCCTCACAGACCTTGACCTAAGCAACTTCAACACATCGAAGGTGAGGCGCATGGGAATGATGTTCTACAATTGCTCCAAGCTTGCCAACCTCAACATCAGCTCGTTCGATACCAAGAATGTTACCACTTTCTTGCGTTTCCTTGCAGGATGCTCGTCGCTAAAGAAAGTTGATGTGAGCAAGTTCAACACAAGCAGAGCCACCAGCATGCAGTACATGTTTAATAACTGTTCTTCTCTTACTGAGCTCGACGTAGACAGCTTTGACACGTCAAAGGCCATTTCAATGAACAGCATGTTCGCGGGCTGCTCCAGTCTGAAGAGTCTCGACCTTAGTTCGTTCACTACCAACGCAATAACCACCTTTGTGTCGCCTACAGGACTTGGCTATCTGCTGCGTGGCTGCAGTGGGCTGAAGACACTTACTGTGGGCAACCAAACGTTCTCGAAATCCAGAGCTGAGGATCAGATGTTCAGCGGCGTGGGCACACAGAATGCTCCTTGCCAGCTTGTTGTGGGCGATAGCTTCGACAAGGCTGTGCTCGGCCAGAAGCAGAATGGCGCTTACAATTGGCAAAGTGGCTGGTTTGGAGAGCCCGTATCAACAGGTATTAAGAGCGTAACGGTCGACCACAATGGCGCTGAAAGTGTGGAAAAAGCCTTCGCTGAAGGCAAACCAGTCTACAACCTCAGTGGCCAGCGCGTTGGCGAGAGCTACCGTGGTGTTGTGATAGTTGGCGGCAAGAAGTATCTTCGCAAGTAAGTTTCAGGCAGCATACATTTTCGCTTATTCTTTAGATAGGCATAAACGCAGCAATAAGGGGAGAGGACTTTATCGTCTTTTCCCCTTTTGTTTTTTTCTGGCTGAAAATCATTAATGAATATAAGTGTCTCCACGATTGCGTACTCATCAACATGAGAAATATTCTTACTAATTGGCGATTCATATGAAAAGCTTAGATTAATATTTTTCATATACATTCTATTTTAGCGACCATTCCCCATAAGTGTAGTGGCCGCTCTTTTATTTTTAGTCAGTACAAGATTAGCACTTACAGTTAACTGGTGCTTATAACTGACAGTGGGGAATATACACTTGCAGTGTACATTCCCCACTACTAATTGACAACCACAAAAACTGTGATTGAGCTTATGTGACGTTATCTGAGTTTAAAATTCTTTACGCAGAAAGCACTCACAAGCCTCAATTATAAAAACGATTGTCTGTTTTAATCTGCGTGATAGATATATATAACATACAGTATGATTAGTACGGCAACAACACAAAGAAACACATACAAGCCTTTCACGAAATACTTGCGTATCATTCTGCGCTTATGTGCTTTCTCGAAATCAGACTCGTCTTCTTCGTGGTGATGATGATGGTGATGGTGCTCCGAAGAACCATGTGTGTGATGATGGTGGTGGTAATAATAACTTTCACTATCACCACCATCCATAATAGGACTTGATAATTTGTTATCGCTAATATCTGTCATTTTTCAATATTATGCTTTAAATAAATGCCACTGTAAGTCCAGCCATGACGATGCTGACCATGCTCATGAGTTTGATGAGGATGTTTAGTGACGGTCCGGAAGTATCTTTAAATGGGTCACCAACGGTATCACCTACGATTGTGGCTTTGTGACATTCTGAGCCTTTACCGCCGAAATGACCTTCCTCTACATATTTCTTCGCATTGTCCCAAGCGCCTCCGGCATTGGCCATGAATACAGCCAAGGTGAAGCCTGCAGCCAAACCACCCACCAAAAGCCCAAGAACACCACTCACTCCCAATATAACTCCAACGAGTATCGGTATGATGATGGCCAAAAGAGATGGAACTATCATTTCGTGTTGTGCACTTTGGGTTGAGATTTCAACGCAACGCCCATAGTCTGGGGTAGCTTTGCCCGCGAGTATGCCCTTTATTTCACGGAACTGGCGGCGCACTTCCTCGACCATTTTGCCAGCAGCGCGGCCTACAGCTCCCATGGTAAGGCCACAGAAGAGGAATGCTGCCATGGCTCCTATGAAAGCTCCTACCAGCACTTTCGGGTTCATGAGGTTCACTTGGAAGTAGTTCATGAAGTCGGGAATGGTGGCATTGGTAGCATCTATAGTCTCGCCTGCGAGATTAGTCATAGTCTCGCCAACGCGATGCATGGCAATCTTTATTTCCTCTATGTATGAAGCAAGCAATGCAAGTGCAGTAAGTGCAGCCGAGCCAATGGCAAAGCCTTTACCGGTAGCTGCGGTAGTGTTGCCAAGTGCATCGAGTTCGTCGGTGCGTTTGCGCACTTCCTCACCCAGTTCGCTCATTTCAGCATTGCCACCGGCATTGTCTGCTATTGGACCATAAGCATCAGTAGCCAACGTTATGCCCAAAGTGGAAAGCATTCCCACAGCTGCGATGCCTATACCATATAGTCCGTGCTGAATAGAATCGGCACTCATGGACATGTCGAAACCATTAGCGCAGAGGTAACTCAGCATTATTGCCACCGATATGGTAAGTACCGGAACACAGGTGCTTATCATTCCCGTACCAATACCTTTAATAATAACGGTTGCTGCACCGGTTTGAGAGGCCGCTGATATTTCTTTTGTAGGTTTGTAGCTCTGCGATGTGTAATATTCCGTGGCCTGACCGATGATTACACCGGCAGCAAGTCCTGTTACAACAGAGAAGCTCACACCCACCCAATTATCGATACCGAGAAGATATAGTATAACAAACGTGGCCACAGCAATGAGCACTGCCGAAGTATTGGTGCCAAGACCGAGAGAGCGTAGCAAGTCTTTCATGGTTGCTCCATCCTTGGTGCGCACCATGAAGATGCCGATAAGACTGAGGAAAACGCCGATGGCAGCAATGAGCATTGGGGCTATCACTGCGCGCAACTGCATGTCGCCGGCAGCAGTGGCAAAGGCAGTGGCTCCGAGAGCAGCAGTAGATAGGATGCTTCCGCAGTAGCTTTCGTACAGGTCGGCACCCATTCCGGCCACATCACCTACATTGTCGCCCACATTGTCAGCTATAGTTGCAGGATTGCGGGGGTCGTCCTCAGGAATATTTTCCTCAACTTTACCCACTAGATCGGCACCAACGTCAGCAGCTTTTGTGTAAATACCACCTCCAACGCGTGCAAAGAGAGCCTGAGTTGAGGCACCCATGCCAAACGTAAGCATTGTGGTGGTAATGGTTATGAGCATTTCGTTCATTGACATTTTGTCGGCATAGAACCAGTTAAGGATAAGAAACCATACGGCAATGTCGAGCAATCCGAGTCCGACCACAACGAGTCCCATCACTGCTCCTGAGCGAAAAGCTATCTTTAGGCCCTTATCCAAGCCGTGACGGGCTGCCTCCGCTGTGCGGCCACTGGCATAAGTAGCCGTCTTCATGCCGAAGAAGCCAGCCAAACCGCTGAAGAAGCCACCCGTTAGGAATGCAAACGGCACCCATGGGTTCTGAGCGTGGAAGCCATAAGCCATGATGGCAAATATGATGGCAAGCACAATGAAAACAATAAGCACTACCTTATATTGCTGTTTAAGGTAGGCCATGGCACCGTGACGTACGTGAAGGGCAATGTCACGCATACGTTCTGTGCCCTCATCTTCGCGTTTCATGCGGGAATAGAAGATCCACGCCATTGCCAATGCGCAAATAGAGGCAAGGGGAATCAGCCAAAACACTGTAGGAATGCTCATAGTATAAATTTTTAGAGTGTTAGTATTGTCGGTAAATAGCTCTTAATTGTTTTTTGCTTTATATAACTCTTTTGCAAAGTTATCAATTTTTTATTTTATAGTTCCTATTTTTCTGTGGAAATATTTCACTTCTATTAATATTTTTCCTTTTAGGTTATTCTTGTTGATATTTTTATTATTGCCTGGCGATTTGTGTGGGCTATAGCCTTATATTATAGATTATTTTTGGCAATCTTATTCACGTTTTCAATATTTTACGAGAATATCCGAACAGAAAACATTAACTTTGCAGTCGCTATATGAAATGCAGATTTATGAGAATCATATTCTTTTGTTTGAACATTCTGCTGTTTGTGGCTTTCTGCTCATGCAGCAACAAGAGTGAAAAGCAGGCCAACAGGTCGGTGCGTGTTAAGGTAGCCAAGATTGGCTCTGTACAAGTGAATGGCGAACAAGGCTATTCTGGTACCGTAGAAGAGTCAGACGGAGTTAGCATCAGTTTCAGCACAACGGGTACTGTACATTCTATCAATGTCAGTGAAGGACAGATGGTTGGCTCAGGACAGTTGCTTGCCACTCTAGATGGAATTGATCAGTCGAGTGCTTTAGCTTCGAGCAAGGCCGTAACCCAACAAGCAAGAGAAGCATTGCGACAAGCTCAAGACACTTATAACCGCTCAAAGCGATTGCATGAGGGCGGTGTTATATCGGACTCTAAATGGGTCGAGGCTCAGACAGCGCTCTCTGAAGCTCAGCAAGCACTTAAATCTACCGAGGCTTTGGAAAGAATTTCAAGCAAGAGCAGCTCTGACACACGCCTAAAGGCGCCATTCTCAGGCTACGTTGCGCTGAAAGCCGCTGACGTAGGGCAGAACGTTGTAGCCGGAGAAATGATACTTAAGCTTGTGAAGATAGACCAAGTGAAAGTAAAGATAAGCGTTCCCGAAGAGGAAATATCACGCATTGTGAAGGGCGAAAACATGCTTATCACGTGCGATGCCCTATCAGGAGCCAGATTCTATGGACGGGTTATAGAGAAAGGAGTGGCAGCCGACCCGCTCACTCGCACATATGAAGTGAAGCTACTTGTGAACAATCCGACCCATAAACTGCTTCCCGGAATGATTTGTAATGTCTATACAAGCTTCCGCAGAGGACAGATGAGTGTATTTGTCCCAGCCATGGTGGTGCAGCTTAATCCTGATAACCGCATGTTTGTGTGGATAGTTAAGAACGGCAAAGCCACAAAACGGTTCATAAACTTCGTTGCCGACACATCGCAAGGCGTAAGAGTGAGTGGCGGACTTGAGCCCGGTGACTTGCTAATAGTTGAAGGTCAGCAGATGGTTAGTGAGGGAACTCCATGCACAATAATTAAGTAAGGGAGGTGCGAAATGGCTGTAAAAAAGAGAAGACATTTCCAGGAAATCTGCATGTATTACCGGCAAATCGTCATATTGCTGGTATGTTGCTTGGTTGCTCTTGGCATATACGGTCTCAAAAATATAAACAAGAATGAGTTCCCAGACTACACTGTGCGTGAAGGTATAGTTGCCGCCGTATTTCCTGGGGCAACATCTTCAGAAGTAGAAGAACAGGTAACTAAGCCTCTTGAGAACTACATCTTCACTTATAAGGAAGTGCTCAAGGAAAAAACTGTGTCGTATTCGCGAGACGGAATGAGCATCATAGTAGTTGAACTCAACGAGGATTTGGAAGACAAAGATGAATTCTGGTCGAAGTTCAAACATGGAGTTCAGACCTTCAAGAGGCAACTTCCTGTGGGAGTGTTAGCCGTTCAAGTGGAAGATGACTTCGGTGATGTGAGCTCAGAGTTAATCTCTCTTGAGAGCAAAGACAAGACTTACAAGGAGCTTAACGAATATATGAAGACCATTCAAGACTCACTCCGCATGATTCCCAGTGTTGGAAAAATGAGCGTTGTGGGAATGCAGAATCCTCAGATAGCCATATATCTTGATGCAGAAAAGTTGTCTCACTATGGCGTTAGCTTCCTTGCCGTGATTCAAGAGCTTGCAGGCAAGGGCTTTACCAGTACCGGTGGGCGTATAGGAGGACATAACTACAAGAGTCCCGTCTATGTTGACGCAAGTCTGAACAAGATTTTTGATGTCGAAAATGCGGTGATTTATTCCGATTTAAGAGGTAATGTCGTAAGGCTGAAAGACGTGGCCAAAGTTAAGGTGGAATATCCAGACTTGGACAAATACGTTACGGTAAACGGTACTAAAGCCCTTCTTCTCTCAGTAAGTAACAAGCAAGGAAAGGACGTTTCACGTATGGGGGCGGCCGTAAATCAAAAGCTTGAAAATGTGGAGAAGATGCTACCTGCCGATGTTCACGTAAGTAAGATAACCGACCAAAAGCAAGTCGTCGATGATTCTATAATAGATTTCCTGCGTGAATTACTTATAGCCATCTGCACGGTTTTGCTTGTTGTGGTACTGATAATGCCAAAACAAGTAGCAGCTGTAGCCGCTGCCACAATGCCGGTAACAATATTCATATCACTAGGATTATTCTATATATTCGACCTTGAGCTGAATACAGTTACGCTTGCAGCGCTTATCATGACGCTGGGAATGATAGTTGACGACTCAATTGTTATCATAGACGGCTACGTAAACAACCTTGCGGCAGGAATGAGCCGATGGAAAAGTGCTGTAGAGGCAACAAACCATTTCCTTAAGAGCATTTTTTCGGCCACATTATGCATAAGCATCACTTTCTTCCCGTTCCTTGTCACAATGACGGGAGTTATGCACGACTTCCTGCTCATGTTCCCTTGGGCCATAACTATAGTGCTTTTTGTGAGCATGATTATTGCCCAGACCTTCCTGCCCATACTCATGTACTATTGCATTAAAAAGCCAATAGAAACCGGAGTGAGTAAAAACGGCAAAAAAGCATTCAACTTGCTTGATGTTATGCAGCGAGTTTACGATAAGGTTATAGTCTGGTGCTTCGAACATCATAAGCTTACCATAGGCATGGCAGTGGCAAGTATAGTAGTCGGAGCTGTACTTTTCCTACGGTTACCACAAAAGCTTATGCCGATAGCTCAGCGAGATCAATTCGCCGTAGAGATATTTACACCTACCGGTACAACTGTGGCGCGTACATCACAGTTAACAGATTCGCTTGAGCACATGCTGCGACGCGACCCTCGTGTGGTCTCTGTGGCTAACTTTCATGGTATGTCCTCGCCAAGATTTCAGACCACTTACGCTCCACAAATACCAGGAGACAACTTCGCTCAGTTCATAGTAAACACCAAAAGCAATGATGATACCGAGAATCTTGTAGCCGAATGCAAGAAGAAATATGCCAATTACTTTACTGACGGCATTGTAAAGATAAAGCATTTAAGCTATAGTAAGGAGGAGAACCCGATAGAAGTACGAATCACAGGCAATAACCTTGAGTCGATAAACATAGCCGCCGACAGCATAATGCGCCATCTGCGTGCTACTGATGGAATGGAACTTGTGCGCACTGACTTCCGTGAACCACTAGCCACTACACGTATTAGAATTAACGATGACATGGCCAGTAGGCTTGGACTCACTAATGCCTTGGTACAGATGACGCTCGGTCTGCGTTACGGGACAGGACTGCCAGTGAGCCAAATATGGGATGGTGACTACAGCCTTGAGACTGTTGTGAAGACCAATCACAGCGATAGTGCTTCGGTCAGTGATTTACTCAATGAGCAAATTCCTGTAATGGGAGGACTTAAGAGTGTACCGCTACGTGAACTGGCAAGCGTGGAAAAGAAAATGGAATATGGACAAATCGTTCACCGTAATGGCCTGCGCACCATATCAGTGATAGGCGAAGTGGACCAAAACAAGAATGTAGAGCAACTTACAGGTGACATTATGAAGATGGTTTCCAGCTTGAATTTACCTCCCGATGTACATGTAAGTTATGGCGGTCAGTATGAAGTTGACCAAGAACAGATGCCAAACATTGTCAATGCCCTTATCATTTCCATCTGCATTATATTCTTTGTACTGCTATGGCACTTCAGAAGTGTGGCCGAATCAGTAATTATGCTATGTAGTCTTTCCTTGTGTGTGCTTGGCGCTGCTATAGGAATTTTGCTCACAGGCATAGATTTGAGCCTTACTTGTGTGTTGGGCTTTGTATCGCTTATGGGTGTTCTCGTAAGGAATGGCATAATACTCTTTGACTACGCAAGTGAACTCTATCACACGGAAAACCTGCCACTGAAGGAAGCTATATTCGAAGCTGCCAAACGGCGAATGCGTCCTATCTTCCTTACTTCGGCTTGTGCATCAATGGGTGTTGTGCCAATGTTACTTGGCGGCAGCAGTTTGTGGATGCCGATGGCAGCAGTTATATTCTGGGGAACACTGATAACAATGCTCTTTATCCTCACTGTCATGCCAGTAGCCTACTGGCTCTTTATGGTGGATCCAGCCAAACGGTTTAGAAAACAGATAGAGATGGAGAGAGCCTGAGAATCTATTCTCAGGCCTCTTGGGTGTTGTTTTGTATGGTAACCACACGTTGTGGGAATGGAATTTCTATCTTATTCTTGTTCAAAGTGTCATAGATGCATTCCATAACAATGCCATCGTCGCCATACTGAGTTAGAACATTGACCCAAATTAGAACCTTTAGCGTGATGCAACTGTCGTCGAAACTCTTCAGCACAACCTTGACTCCACGCTTCTTGTCGACACATTTCAGCTTACTTATAGCGTCTACCAGAAGCTGTCGGCACTGCTCTATGTTGGTACCATAGGCCACACCAACCTCAAGTATATCGAGTTCCTTGCCGTGATTTCGAGTCATGTTCTTGTAGTTCTTGGCAAAAAGCTGTGAGTTGGTGAATGCTATAACCGAACCGTCAACGGCTTCCACCATCGTACTATTATAGCTAATGTGAGACACACGGCCACGTATGCCGTCGCAAACTATGTAATCACCTATTTTCACACGGCCGGCCATAAGCGATATTCCATAGTAAACGTTTTCAATGATATCCTTCATAGCAAAGCCGACGCCAGTAGAAAGGCCACCAGAGACCACAACAAACCAAGTGTTGTTGACATGAAAACTCCATAGCGACATGAGCAACCATACGCCCCAAATAAGCACTTTGGTAACATTGATGAACATCACCGAGCGTGTGGCTGAAGTGGTAGCGTCGACACGATTGGTCCAATTGCGTATAAGTTGCTGGGCCAACTGACTGATGTACTTACATACAAACCAACCTATAATAACTGAAGCAATGCTGACAACACTCAGCTTTATGTAATTGTTGTCGATGAAATTATTACGGAATATCTGCCATGTCATCTCGCTAAGATTGAACACGTCGGCTGCCCAATAAATACTAATCATGAATGAGCAAACTATGAGTGAGGGCAGAATAACCTTATAAACAAACTTGAAAGCCCATGTTTTGACCATGCTGCTCTCTGCTATGTCCTTCTTGTCGTAATAAGCCAAGAGCCAGTCATGAATGCAAGCAATTGTCAGAAGGCAAGTCATTTGCATGATCCACCATATTAATATCTGAACCGAGAGTAGGGTATAGCCCGTTAATGCCGCTGCAAGCGACAACACAAACACTGTCTGGCTGGCATAGGTCAGATAGACATCGTATTTAGGAACGTTGCCTCTGTGCCGCCTTACCACGCTCCACTGCCAAATGGTGCACAAAAGAAGGATGGGCGGAAAGAAAAGGTTGACAAACTCGCTTGGTATGAACACTATGCGGAAAGCTATGACAAGGAAGCCTATAACTATAATCGGCGCATAGATGCGGAAGGCACTGCTTATTTGAGAACCGCTGACTCGGAAGAGCAAAGAAATGAAGATCACAGCAAGAAGCCACGAATATTCTATGAGAAGCTTGCTGGCCATCTGAATGAAATTGCTCGGTATAGCCAGTCGGACAATACATAATATCACACCAAGGGTAACTACCGATGCAGCAAGTATTATACATGTACGCTTGGCCATGAACCCTTCTTGCTGATTTTTAAACATGCCGCGCTTCATAAGTCTGGTCAGCACTACACGTATGCTCACCGTATTTATGAGCAAAGCTATAACAGAGTATAAGGCCAAGGCACAAAACAAGAATATAATCCATCGTACATCCCACTGCGATTTTACCATCATGTCGGGTGTATATTTCTCTACAAGAGCCATACGGGTATTAAGCAGCTTCCACTTTACCTGCGAAAGTACATCGATATAAGTGGTTCCGCCGTTCAGAAATATATTTGTCTGAATCTCGCGGTAACGCTTCTGCGCATAGTCGTTCATGCCTTTCAGTCTCTGTTGGGCAAAATTATAGAACCGTATGTATTCTTGAAGCGCAGCATTGTTATCGGTCAGCATGCGCCTTATGTTGACTGCAAGCGTCAGACACACGTTTCGGTCTGTCTTTGCCCTGTCGCTGAGCATCAGGACAGGCATTGTGGAGAGCACGTCTATAAGCGAATCGTAGCGCTGAATGTCAGAGTTGCTGCGGTTGACAAGGTCTACAAATGGCCCCATCTTTGTGCGAAACTCCTGATATTGGCGTGTAGCCTCATTGCAGGCGTATGTTAAATCGAACACGTAGTCTGTCTTTTGGGAGTACAGCATCAATGAATTTTGCGATGATCGCTCCATTATGTCCATTATTTCGCTACGTGCCCGGTCGCCTATAAGCTTTGAGTTAAGCATAATGTCGCTTTGTTCACGGTGATAAGTGATGAGTTCGTGCTTCAGCACGGCCAGTGATTGGTCGAGATTAGATTCTTTCAGCACAGCTCCGACTTGTATGGAACAGAGCAATGACACTATTATCAGGAAAAGGCTTCTCTTCATTTGTCGTTCAATTTATGTTGCAAAATTAATAAATATTGGTGGCTTTTATGGTGGCTTTAGGATTTTTTACTACTTTTGCTGCCTAAAACAGGAAGTGATGACTAAAATTATCGTCGATAGCGGAAGCACCAAAGCCGATTGGGCTTTGGTGAATGAAGGTGGCACAAGACTTGTTCAGACCGTAGGAATGAATCCGGTTCACCAAAGTTTGGAGTCCTTAACCGCTATAATATCTGATGTGGCCGCAGAAGTTGACTCTGATTCAGAAGTCTTTTTCTATGGTGCAGGTTGTGCAGCAGGTGAAGGAACCGAACGCATGGAGCACGCTCTCAATATGGGATTTGGCAACTCTTGTGTAGTCAATGTATATTCCGACATGCTCGGTGCCGCCCGTTCCTTGCTTGGCTCGCAGCCTGGTCTTGCATGCATACTTGGCACTGGCAGCAACAGTTGCTATTACGACGGAGACCGGATAGTCAGCAATGTTTCTCCGTTAGGCTATATTCTTGGAGATGAAGGGAGCGGGGCAGTCTTAGGCAAGCGGCTCGTTAATGCCATATACAAAGGTCGTTTGGGTATTGATGTCAGACTCTTGTTCGAGCAAGAAACTGGTCTCGACAATGCTACTATAATAAAAAAAGTTTATCAACAGCCTAATGCCAACCGCTTCTTGGGTAGCTTGAGCAAATTTGTTGGGGCTCATAAGAACGATTATGCTGGCTTAAGACAATTGGCTATAGACAATTTTCGTGAGTTCATAACAAACAATTTGGACTTCTATAACTGCAAAACTGTAAACGCCATAGGCAGTATAGCATGGCACTTCAAGGCTGAACTGGAGGATGCATGTATTTCAGAAGGCTACCATCTGGGCAGGGTAGAGAAGAGTCCTATGAACGGGCTGATAGCCTTCCATTGCCAGTAATCGGATTGCAACTTAGTAAATGTAAATCGCCAACATACACGCTTATAAGCGTCTGTTGGATCGAATTATTATGTCAAAAACTTTAAAAACCGAAGAAAATTTTGAGTATTTTGTCGATTTTTATTTATCTTTGTAGCCTAAATCTATAAAACCTTGACAATTATGAGTTTACTAATGATCATTCAATTACTCATAGTGTTGCTTACACTGCTTGTTGGTGCGCGCTATGGTTCATTGGCTCTTGGTGCCATTTCGGGCATAGGTCTGGCCATCTTGGTATTTGTTTTCACTCTGAAGCCAAGCAACCCTCCCACCGATGTCATCTATATCATCATTGCCGCAGTTACCTGTGCTGGTGTGCTTCAGGCTTCCGGCGGCATGGACTGGATGATTCAGATAGCAGAAAAAATGCTCCGTAAGCATCCAAGCCGCATCACACTCCTTGCTCCTTTTACCACCTTCTTCCTTACTGTACTTATAGGGACGGGGCATGTGGTATATACGCTTATGCCAATCATCTGCGACATAGCACTTAAGAAGGGCATACGCCCCGAACGCCCATGTGCCATTGCATCAATAGCCGCACAGATTGGCATTACCTGCTCACCTATTGCAGCCGCCGTAGTTGCTTTTACTGCCATCAGTGAGGCCCATGGATTCAAT
>CAZUWO010000015.1:32515-36275 GCA_964623995.1 uncultured Prevotella sp.
ACAAGTGGTTATGGTTACCATTCCTGCTTGCATCTGTGGCATATTGATGGCCGTGGCCTATAGTTGGCATCGGGGGCTCGATCTTGACAAAGATCCGAAGTTCCAGGCCAAGCTTAACGACCCAGTACAGTATGCTGCCATATACGGAGACTCTGCAACTACTCTCGGAAAGGAAATTTCCAAGACCAGTAAAGCTGCCGTTTGGGTGTTTCTTGGTGCTCTTGCCATCGTACTTGCCATTTCGCTGCTTAAGATGTTTGGCATAGAGATATTGCCAGAATGGCCCGTTCACGGTAAGGAAACACGACTTTCGATGAACATTGTCATACAAGTAATCATGCTTGTGGCCGCTGCGCTGATGGTGATGTTCTGCAAAGCAAAACCCAAAAGTGCCGTATCGGGAGCTGTATGGCAGAATGGCATGGTAGCCGTTGTTGCCATTTACGGCATAGGCTGGATGACAAACACTTACTTCGACAACTACAAGCCAGAAATGCAAGACATGCTTACGGGTATTGTTAGTGCTTATCCATGGACCATAGCTTTTGCCTTTTTCTTTGTGTCAGTACTCATAAACTCTCAAGGAGCCGTTGTTGTCTCCATGCTGCCATTGGCCTATTCGCTTGGCATTGAGCCATGGATACTTGTAGGAGTGCTGCCTTCGGTTTATGGCTATTTCTTCATTCCGAATTATCCATCTGATATTGCCACAGTAAACTTTGACCGATCTGGAACAACTGTAATAGGAAAATATTTGCTTAATCACTCTTTCATGGCTCCAGGGCTTATACATGTGGTTACAGCCACAATATGTGGACTTGGCATCAGCTACGTTTATCACTTCTGGTTTGGCCTATACTGAAATAATTTTGTAACTTTGCAGTCATGAATAGCAATTCGTCACTGTTTAAAGATACCATCTGTGCCTCTGCCACACCTGTGGGAGGGGGACTTGCCGTTGTTAGGATGAGTGGCCCCAATGCCATCTCCATTGCTGATAAGGTGTTCAGCAAGCAAGTTATTCATGCGGCTTCAGCATCCCTTCACTATGGCTTTGTCATCGATAATGATAGGTCTACAGTCGACGAAGTTATGCTTTCCATATATCGGAATCCGCATAGCTACACCGGCGAAGACTGTGTTGAGTTCAGTTGTCATGGTTCAGCCTACATAGTTCAAAGGTTACTTGCATTGCTTACTGCTAATGGGGCACGCATGGCCGAACCCGGAGAATACACCAAACGGGCATATTTGAATGGGAAAATGGATCTGAGTCAGGCCGAGGCCGTAGCCGATCTCATAGCCTCATCTACTCGCGCACAGCACGATATAGCCATGAACCAAATGAAAGGTGGAATCAGCAACAAGCTGTCCGGACTTCGTGACAAGTTGCTTAAGCTAAATTCCTTGCTCGAATTGGAACTCGACTTCAGCGACCATGAAGAACTTGAGTTTGCCGATCGTGGAGAACTGCTGTCCTTGGCTTATAATATTGATAGCGAGATAGAGCAACTGGCAAAATCTTTTGGACAAGGCAACGCTATCAAGAATGGTATTCCTGTGGCCATAGTGGGGAAAACAAATGTAGGCAAGAGCACACTCCTCAACAGCCTTTTAGGTGAGGAGCGCGCTATAGTATCAGACATTCATGGCACAACTCGAGACACTGTTGAGGACACTCTCATAATAGATGGCACGCTTTTCCGTCTAATCGATACCGCCGGATTGCGCCATACTGACGACAAAATAGAGAAAATAGGTATTGATCGCTCGCTCAGAGCCATAGGCCATGCGGCTATAATACTGTGGGTGATAGATAACAAGCCCACAAAAGAAGAAATTCTGCAGATGAAAGAGAGGTGCAAGGGCAGGCAACTGGCAATAATATGGAACAAATCCGATATTACGACTCCCGCATCCCTGCCTGGTTCAATACCGCAAGTATCTATTTCTGCCAAGCAAGGCAACGGCATCGACAGTGTGTTTAACCTGCTCAGCAAACTCTCCGGTATCGGAGAAGCACATAATGGCAACGTCATAGTGAGCAATTTGCGCCACTACAACCAGCTCTTAGCTGCCCACAGCCATCTGCAAGCGGTAATAGAAGGAATAAATGCGGGGCTAACCGGTGATCTTTTAGCCGAAGATCTGAAGGAGGTACTTTCCGATTTGGCCTCCATAACAGGCCGTGGATTGATAACTCCACAGGAAACCTTGAACAATATATTCAAGAATTTTTGCATCGGGAAATAAAATAATTTTTCTTGACTCAAGTAACCTCAAGTAAAATAAAGTAACTTAAAGTAAACCGCTGATTTTCAGCGGTTTTTTCATACCCTCAAATTTTAACATCTTGAGGTTACTTTATTTTAGTTGAGGTTATTTTAGTTATTTTTGTACCACATTTCTACCATGCCCCACAAATGGCCGTCATTTTGCAAAATGCGAAAATCTAATTGAGGAACCAATGTGAGGATGGATTGGCGTTCACAAATGCACGCACAACTTAATCCAGGAACCAAGTGTGAGGATGCGTGAGGATGCCTGATGAACCGTGAGAAAATATTGTAAAAATAAAAGTAACTAATTATGGACATTCAGAGACAATGCGTCTGGTGCGGAAAGACTTACTTGGCGCACGGATTTGGCTCACGTTATTGCAGTACAAGCTGCAAGAATAAGGCCAAGAGGGCAAAGGAAAAGGAGGAGAAAAGTCAGTTTGAGGCAGTTGCTTCGAAACTACCGGAAGTTAGAAACCCTTCAGAGAAAGAATTCCTGACGGCTAAGGATGTGGCATTCATGTTTGGTATCAGTACCGCCACTGTTTACCGCTATGCTGCCAAGGGCGTTTTCAAAGCACTGAAGCTGAACGGTGTCAAACTTGTCGTGCGCAAGTCTGACCTTGATTATCTTTTCGACCATGCTGCTCCTTACAAGAAGAGAACTTATGGAAGACGTGGTGACAAGGAATACTATACCATGTGTGAGATAATGGAGAAGTTCAATATCTCCAAGAAGGCAGCTAATAACAGAATCAAGCGTTACAATATTGAGAAGGTGTTAGACGGTCGTCTGGCATACTTTCCCAAGAAGGCTGTTGACGAGCATTTCGCAGAGCTGGTTCAGACCATCAGATTGGATGATTACTATACTCCGGAGCAGATGATGGAGAAGTTCCAGATGGAAAGGCATCAGGTTCTTGCTTTTGTCTACTGGCACAAAGTTCCACGGAAGACCATACTCCGTAAGGTTTATTACCTCAAATCAGAAGTAGACAAGCTTAAGAACCCAATTAAAGGTGACGGTGCGTCATGGTATACCTACCAGCAGCTTATGGAAGGATATGGACTGACTAAAGACCAGATTTCCTACAGGACCCATACTTATCATCTTAAGACCATCAAGATGGGTAAGCTGACTCTGATAAACAAGAAGGAGTTTGACGCAATGATGGCTTCCATGTCTCCTGAAAAGGCAGTTGCTACAGACACACCTGAGGGAGCAACTATAAAAGAACTCAAAGAACGCCGGGAAAAAGAAAGGCAGGCACGGTTCC
This sequence comes from uncultured Prevotella sp., assembly GCA_964623995.1. Classification (GTDB taxonomy): domain Bacteria; phylum Bacteroidota; class Bacteroidia; order Bacteroidales; family Bacteroidaceae; genus Prevotella. Next base: position 36,072 of record CAZUWO010000015.1, read on the forward strand.
AAGCACGAATCCCCAAGGGATACATTTCCATTGCTCAGATAGCAGACCGTTACAAACTGAGCAAGATGCATGTCCGTCGGGTTACCTGCCAGTTGGATATTGTTGAAATCTATCGTTTCATTCTTTTTGAAGGGCTTATCAGAAACAGCATAGCTTTCTATTCTATCCAAAGCAAGATTTTCTATGTGTCCAGTCTCTTCTCCT
>CAZUWO010000016.1:0-16634 GCA_964623995.1 uncultured Prevotella sp.
CATGGACAACAACGAAATTCAGATAAAGCAAATACAAAAGCGCTATCACGCAAGATTCGTAAAGCTGTTCGGAGCTTCCAAAACCTACGACATACTGAAAGCCGAACGGCAATTCTTCCGCAAAAGCTTCAGAAGAGCTGCCAAGCAAAAATAAATACTATAAGCCGATAAAACACTCATGAACCGCAAAAAAGCCCTAACGCTAGTATTATTCACCTTAGTTTTCCTAACCATATCCGCATCGCCGAAACGAGAATTCAGAGGTGCGTGGATTCAATGTGTCAACGAACAGTTCATCGGACTGTCGACTGAACAAATGCAGCAAACACTTACCCAACAGCTCGACGAATTGAAAAGAGACGGGGTTAACGCCATAATATTTCAAGTAAGAGCCGAATGCGATGCCCTATATCAAAGCAATCTAGAGCCGTGGAGCCGCTTTTTGACCGGCAAGCAGGGCAAGGCGCCGACCCCATATTGGGACCCCCTGCAGTGGATGGTGGAGCAATGCCACAAGCGGGGCATGGAGATTCATGCGTGGATAAACCCTTTCCGGGCCAAGACAAAGACAACACGAGAGCTCTCTGTAAGCCATATCTCGCAGACTCACCCCGAAAGAGTCTTCACCTACGACGGACTTTATATTCTCAATCCCGGCATTGAAGCCAACAGAGAATACATCTGTAAGGTGGCTGCCGATATAGTTCGCCGCTACGATATAGACGGATTCCACATCGATGACTACTTCTACCCATATCCGGTTGCAGGCTGCGTAATCAACGACAGGGCTCAATTTGAGGCCGACAACAATGGAATAAGAGACATCGGCGACTGGAGGCGCGATAACGTAAATGTGTTTATCAAGCAATTGTCCGACACCATTCACCGCATAAAGCCATGGGTGAAGTTCGGAATAAGTCCTTTCGGAATCTACAGAAATGCCAAGAGCGCACCGGGAATAGGCAGCAACACTCGTGGATTGCAAAACTACGACGACCTCTACGCAGACGTGCTGCTGTGGGTTAACAATGGTTGGGTGGATTACTGCGTGCCACAACTCTACTGGCAGATAGGCCACAAGACCGCCGACTACAAAACACTCATCAAGTGGTGGAACAAGTACGCTGCCAACCGTCCCCTCTTCATAGGTGAGGACGTGGAGCGCACGGTAAAGTTTGCCGACCCCAACAATCCGAAACGAAACCAGATGCAAGCCAAGCACGAACTTCACGAGCAGATGAAGAACGTCGATGGCACTGTTTTGTGGTATGCCAAGGCCGTAGCCGACAACGTGGGCAACTACGGCACAGCACTGCGCACTCGGTACTGGACTTCACCAGCCCTGCAACCGCTCATGCCCTGGCTTGGCGACAATCGCCCGGGCAAACCGAAGAAGGTGGCCGTGGTGTGGACAAGCGACGGGCCAATCCTCTTTTGGCAGCCACCCAAGGAGGAGCACGGTGCTGACAGCGTCAGACAATATGTGGTATACAAGTTTGGCCCCGACGACAAAGTCGACCTCGACGACGCCTCGAAGATAGTGGCTATAACAGGAAACACAATGCTTCGTCTGCGCTACAACGACGGCAGCAAGAAATACACCTACTGCGTAACAAGTCTTGACCGGCTGCAAAACGAAAGCAAGCCTGTGAAGAAGAAGGTAAAACTGTAGCCTCAAGATAAACACTCATATGGAAATTACCATCAAAACTTTAGGAGCTTAAATCTCTGAGAGCCGACGGCTGCTATTCCCACTTTCCCTCACCGTAATTGCCTTGTGAATCGAAGTAGCCAGTGAAAGTCTTGTGGGTCTTGGCTTTGTAGTATTTGCCGTAATACCTTTGGTTGTTACGCCATTCGCCATCGAAGTAGTCGCCCGACTTCCACGTCATTTTGCCTTTCGTCATGTTTTTATTGACGTCGAAATAACCGTCATACACAGTGCCATCCTTGTAGGTGTATTTGCCGTGGTCGTAAGTGTCGGTAACGGTGGAGCTGTTTGGCCAATGATATCTTTGCAACGTGCCTTCATACACCGAACCATCATAAAATGTGCCGTCGGCATTCTTCTTGTTACCTTTATAATGATAGGTGCCCTCGGTTCTGAATCCGTCTGAATCAACATAGCCCACGAAGTCGTAAGTACCCCAATTCTCCCACACTTGAAACCTCGGGTTCTTGCCGTTGGGACTCTCCACGAGACGCAGGCCCAGCATTGGCACATTCTCTTCATAGGCTTCATAATTCCTGTAAGCCACATAGATTTTGTCAGAGCCGCTGTCGAAGTTGCCGCCACGGTAAACATTCAAAGAACTGAAGAAGCCCAAAGGGTCTACAGTGGGCCATGGAACATACATGTGGAGGTCATCCTCACACCATTCCGATATGTTGCCAGTCATGTCGTAGAGTCCAAGCTCGTTCGGTTGCTTCTGACCTACGGCATGGGGCTTGCCGCTACTGTTGTACTTGTACCATGCCACATCGTCCAAGTTGTTGCCACCAGCATAGTTATAGCCATGGCTCATCTTGCCTCCACGAGCAGCATACTCCCACTCGGCCTCCGTGGGCAGGCGGAAGTTTCTGCCAGTCATGGCATTAAGCTTAGATATGAACTTTTGGCAGTCCTCCCATTTTAAATTGGTCACGGGCAGGTTCTTACCTTTCACTCTGGAAGGATTTCCACCCATCACAGCCATCCAATCTCCCTGTGTAACCTCATATTTGCATATATTGAAGCTGCTCAGTGTTACTTGATGTTGCGGGTGGTCTTTGGATGCCGACTTGTCTTCTTCAACTGGCTCTGTGCCACCCATGGTAAACACGCCACCCTCAACATAGACCATATTCCTCATAAGGTTGTCTAAAAGCTCTTGCTTTTCAGCCGCCGACATAGTTGAAGGCTTAGGCCGTGGCTTAGGTGTGGGGTTCGGCCGAGGTTTTGGTGTAGGATTGTGTTTAGTAGTGGTAGTACGAGTAATAATTTTCTTCTGAGCCATGGAAGCACAGGGGGCCAAACATAGGCATACTGCCAACATGGGCGCCTTCAGAATTACAGAGAGGCTTTTGGGGAAAAGAGAAGCATGGTCATTCCTCCATCAGTTTATTGAAGAATTTGTCCAAATCGTCATCAAGCCCTTTCATCAGATCACCACCTATTATAACAGTGGTGTCGTCGGCCACGTAGAGCTCAGCCTTATTGTCGCCATCCTCATCCTCAAGCACAAAACTATAGGGCTTCATAATGCCAAAGTTGTCGGCTACATTCTTGTTTTTCCTAAACTCTGAGCGCAGCATTTGGGCTACCTCGTCGTAGAAAGCATCATCGGTATTGCCCATCCAATCCTCTACCAGCCCGCGGGTTATTTCATTGCCATCGTCATCGTATGACATAATGTCGCCCGTGTCCTGATTTACGCGGATATGGATATCGGTCATCACTTCAGGTATGTCGATTGATGGAAACTTCTCAGCGGTTTTACGCATGAATCTTTCCACTTGCTGCTTTGCGAGTTCTGTGGGTTTCATAGTTATTGTTGGTTCTTTGATTGTCAGAGCTTTCTGATTGAAAAGTTACAATATATTCTTTTAATTGAAAACGATTTCAGAAAAAATGTATTATATTTATTTGCAGTAACCAAAACATTTACTACCTTTGCATTGCAATCTGTAGATAGCAAAAAAGCATCATTTCAGCCTAATGAGCGACAAGATTAGTCATGAAGGCGTAATAGAGTCAGTGAAAGGCAACTGTGCCCGCGTCCGCATTGTGCAGATGGCGGCATGCGCAGGCTGCAAGATTGCGGCTCATTGCAACGCCTCGGAATCTAAAATCAAGTACATAGACGTGTGCGGCCCCAGTGTATCGGCCCACAAGCCCGGTGATGCTGTTACCGTTTCAACAACCGTTGGAATGGGCAGTGAGGCGGTCCGCATTGCCTTTGTATGGCCGTTGGTGGTGTTGGTGGCAAGTCTTTTTGCCACAAAGTGGCTTTCCGGCAGCGACGCAATGGCAGTGTTGGTAGCTTTCGGAGCCCTTGCGCTCTACTTTCTCGTGGTGTTTTTGTTGCGCGACAGAATAGGAAAGAAATTTTCGTTCACCATAGACGGTTGACGGAATAACCTGAATTCAAGGCACTAAACAAGTAAGAAATAAATCAAAAAATAAAAACTGTTATGAACTTTATTATTTCGGCAGTGATAGTACTTGGGGCCATAGGCCTGATAGCAGCTGTAGTGCTCTACGTCTGCTCCAAGAAATTCGCTGTAAAGGAAGACCCAAGAGTCGGTCAGGTTCTTGAATTCCTTCCCGGAGCCAATTGTGGCGGCTGCGGTTTTGCCGGATGTTCGGCCATGGCAGGTGCCCTCGTGAAGGGCGCCGATGCCGGTAGCATCGACGGATTGCTGTGCCCTGTGGGTGGCGAGAAGGTAATGGGAGAAGTGGCTAACCTACTGGGCATGACCGTTGCAAAAACCGACCCTATGGTTGCGGTGGTAAGATGCAATGGCAGTTGCGAACACCGGCCCCGCGTAAACGAGTATAGCGGCTTGCGGACTTGCGCCGCCATGAACTCGGCAGGAGCGGGAGAAACCCTCTGTGGCTTTGGTTGCCTTGGCTGTGGCGACTGTGTTGCCGCCTGTAAGTTTGATGCCATCCACATGAATCCGGAAACAGGACTGCCCGAAGTGGACGAAGAGAAGTGCACTGCATGCGGTGGATGCGTAAAAGCTTGCCCCCGCCACATTATTGAATTGCGCAAGAAGGGGCTCAAAGGCCGCAGAGTTTACGTGCAATGCGTCAATAAGGACAAGGGAGCAGTAGCTCGCAAGGCTTGTCAAGTAGCCTGCATAGGTTGCGGAAAGTGTGAAAAGGTATGCAAGTTTGAGGCTATCACCGTCGAGAATAACCTCTCCTACATCGACTTCAACAAGTGCCGGCTTTGCACCAAGTGCGTCGACGCTTGCCCAACCGGTGCAATAGTAAAGGTAAACTTCCCAGTTAGGAAACCTAAACCTATGGTTGACGGTCCCCAAACCATAGCTACGGAGACGCAAACAGCGGCTCCAGTGGCTAAAGAAGCTAAAGACGAGAAGAATGAATCAACCGAAACTAAAGAGGAGGGCGTAAAGGCATGAAACTAAGAACATTCAGAATAGGAGGAGTTCACCCCGACGAAAATAAGATAACCGCCGAAGTTGCTACCCAAAAGGCGCCCCTGCCAACAGTGGCAGTATATCCATTGAGCCAACACATTGGCGCTCCGGCCAAACCGGTAGTGGCCAAAGGCGATAAGGTGAAGGTGGGAACTATGATTGCCGAGGCCGGAGGCTTCGTCTCTGCTCCTATCTTCAGCTCTGTAAGCGGTACGGTTCAGAAGATTGACACCGTATTTGACGCCACCGGATACCGTAAGCCCGCCATCTTCATCAAGGCAGATTCTGCCGACAATGAGGAATGGGAAGAGAGCATAGACCGCTCCGACAAGCTAGAAAAACTTGCCGACCATCCAGAGCTTACACCGGAAGAAATCATCAACCGCGTTAAGGAAGCAGGCGTAACCGGCATGGGTGGAGCAGGATTCCCTACCTTTATAAAGCTCACTCCCCCGCCTACAGCCAAGGCCGAGTGCGTGATTATCAATGCCGTAGAATGCGAACCATACATCACTGCCGACTATAGGCTGATGATGGAGCACTCTGATGAAATAATTGAGGGACTTAAACTGCTGATGAAAGCCGTCAAAGTAAGCCGCGGCTACATCGGAATAGAAGAGAATAAGCCAAAAGCCATTGAGCTGTTATCAGAAAAAGTGGCCGGCATTGAAGGCGTGGAGGTAGTGCCTCTTAAGACCAAATATCCGCAGGGAGGTGAAAAGCAACTCGTTGATGCAGTTATAAACCGCCAAGTACCAGCCCCACCAGCAATTCCTGTAAACGTAGGTGCAATAGTTCAAAACGTAGGTACCGCATTTGCTGTCTATCAGGCTGTGATGAAGCATAAGCCACTATTTGAGCGCTACACCACCGTAACCGGTAAGCAAATTCAGCACCCGGGCAATTTCCTTGTACGTATGGGGACCCCCTTTAGCCAGTTGATCGAACTCTGTGGCGGACTACCCGAGGGCGACAACAAGGTGCTTGCTGGTGGACCAATGATGGGTAAGGCTGTCGATTCACTTGACTGTCCGGTATGCAAAGGCACCAACTCTATCACCGTCATCACGGGTGATGAAGCTCGTCGCAAACCGGTTCAGCCCTGCATCCGCTGTGGCAAATGCGTTGAAGCATGTCCTATGGGGCTCGAGCCCTATCTGCTGGCCACGCTTTCCTCATTCAAGGAGTATGAAAGACTTGAGGCTGAAGACGTTACATCGTGCATTAGCTGTGGCTCATGTCAGTTCACATGTCCCTCTCATCGCCCTATTCTCGACAACATACTGCAAGGAAAAGGTGTGGTTATGGGCATGATCAAGGCTCGCGCAGCAAAGGCTAAAGCCGCCGCTGCAGCAAAGAAGAGTTAACAAATAAGTATCATTAAAAGTTTAGAATAAATTAATGAAGAATCGGAGAGTGTAGAATTAAGCCGCGCAAGGATAAAAGCAGTATTCCAACTTAGGCGAGCCAATTCAACATTCAACATTCAACATTCAACATTAATAAATCAATGGGAAAACTAATAATTTCACTTTCACCCCATGCCCATGGCACTGACAGCGTCGAACGCAACATGTTTGGCGTGGTTATAGCCTTGATTCCGGCACTGTTGGTGAGTTTCCTGTACTTTGGCTTGGGCAGTGTTGTTGTCTGTCTCACCAGTGTGGCAGCCTGTGTGTTCTTCGAATGGGCCATAACAAAGTACATGCTCCATCGCGAGCCAACAATTACCGATGGCAGCGCAATAGTTACCGGCTTATTGCTTGGCATGAATCTGCCTTCCAATCTTCCCCTTTGGATTATCATCATCGGCGCACTTGTTGCCATTGGTGTTGCCAAGATGACATTCGGTGGCCTTGGCAATAATCCTTTCAACCCCGCATTGGTCGGCCGTTGCTTTCTTTTAGTCAGCTTCCCTGCTCAAATGACGTCTTGGCCAGTGGCCGGAAACCTTCTCAGTTACACTGATGCTGAGACCGGAGCCACACCTCTCGCCATCATGAAGCAAGCCATCAAAGCTGGCGACGCTTCCATACTAGACAAGCTTCCTTCTTCTGTCGATATGCTTCTTGGCAATGTCGGTAATGGATTTGGAGCAGGAACTATTGGCGAAGTTTGTGCTTTGGCCTTGCTGTTGGGTTTTGCCTATATGCTTTGGAAGAAGATAATAACGTGGCATATACCTGTCAGTATCATTCTCACAGTATTTATCTTCAGCGGATTGCTCCATCTTGCCAATCCAGTATACGCTAATCCTTTCCAAGAAATATTCTCCGGCGGTCTCATGCTCGGTGCAATCTTCATGGCAACCGATTATGTTACCTCACCAATGACAAAGAAAGGGCAACTGATTTATGGCATCTGCATAGGCTTCCTCACCATTGTCATCCGCAATTGGGGTAGCTATCCGGAGGGTATGTCGTTCGCAATACTCATCATGAATGGCTTCACGCCTCTTATTAATCATTATATCAAGCCAAAACGTTACGGCGAAGTGCCGGCTAAAAAGTAAAGGAGGAAAAACAAATGGAGAAAATAAAATCATCATTAACCAATATGGTGGTAGTCCTCGTTGGCTTTGCGGTCGTCATAGGCGCGCTGCTTGCCTTCGTCAATCACATAACTGAAGGTCCTATAATCGAAAAGAAAGCCAAGTCACTTCAGGCCGGAATCATCACTGTAATGGGCGTCAACGACCTCAAAGTTGCCTCAACCGACAGCGTAAAGCAAGATGATAATGGCAAAGAGCAGACGTTTGTTGTTTACAATACTACCGATAAGCAAGGTAAATCCATTGGCGCTGCAGTAGAAAGCACAACAAACGGATTTGGCGGACCACTAAAAGTGCTCGTAGGATTCAATCCTTCAGGCGACATACTTGGCTACACCATACTCGAAACGTCAGAGACTCCAGGCTTAGGAATCAAGGCTCAGGACTGGTTTCAGAAGGATGGCAAGGGCAACATTATAGGTAAAAATCCGAGTAAGAAAGCCCTGCAAGTGAGCAAAGATGGCGGTGATGTAGACGCAATTACTGCCAGCACCATTACAAGTCGTGCTTTCCTTAAGGCCGTTAATGAGGCTTACACCGCTTACAGCAAGAAAGCCGTAGATGGAAACGCAGGTGCGACTAAACAAAAATCAAGTAAGTAAATAGCAAAGATGAGCAAGTTTAAAAATATATTCATCAACGGTCTGATCCACGAGAATCCGACTTTCGTGCTCTTTCTCGGCATGTGTCCAACGCTGGCCACTACAACCAGCGCCATCAATGGGCTGTCAATGGGACTCGCTACCATGGCCGTGCTGATCTGTACTAACTTTGTAATTTCAGCAATAAAGAACATAACGCCCGACATGGTGCGTATTCCTGTGTTCATAGTAGTCATCGCTGCGTTTGTTACAATACTGCAAATGCTTATGAGTGCTTACGCTCCTGACAGCATAAACAATGCACTTGGCATTTACATACCTCTGATAGTGGTTAACTGTATCATACTCGGTCGGGCTGAATCTTTTGCTTGTAAGCATACCCCAGTGGAGAGTATCTTCGACGGACTCGGCATAGGACTTGGCTTCGCCTTGGCACTTACGCTACTCGGCATGGTAAGAGAGCTTCTTGGAGCCGGCTCCGTGTTTGGCATACATCTGCTACCCGAGACTGCAAACGTGCTTCTATTTATCCTGCCTCCAGGTGCATTCCTGACATTGGGTTACCTGGTAGCTTTGTTCAACAAGATTAAGAAAGCATAGAAAGATGGAATATCTCATTATATTTATAAGTGCAATATTTGTCAATAACATTGTACTTTCCCAGTTCCTGGGAATATGCCCATTTCTCGGAGTATCGAAAAAAATAGACACTTCACTTGGTATGGCGGCAGCAGTGGCCTTCGTTCTAACTCTTGCCACACTGGTAACATGGCTCGTTCAGAAGTTTGTACTCGACCCATTCGGGCTTGGCTACTTGCAGACATTGGCATTTATATTGGTCATTGCAGCCTTGGTACAGATGGTAGAGATAATTCTCAAAAAGGTTTCCCCGGCTCTTTATCAGGCTCTTGGAATATTCTTACCACTGATAACAACCAACTGTGCAGTGCTCGGTGTGGCCATTCTCGTAATACAGAAAGACTTTAATTTGCTAGAAAGTGTTGTCTACGCATTCTCAACGGCCATTGGCTTTGGTCTCGCACTGGTAACTTTTGCCGGCATTCGCGAACAACAGGCACTCGTAAAGATACCTAAGGCCATGCAAGGCATGAGCATTGTACTCGTGACAGCATCGTTGCTAGCCCTCGCTTTCATGGGATTCAGCGGACTTGAGGGAGGACTTCGCACCCTGTTCGGAGTGGAATAACATAAAAGTTATTTACCAATTGCCTTGATCAATATGTTGGTTTAAAATGCGTTTGTCATACAATTATCAAGCAAGACAATCGTTATATAATAAACACAAACATATTAATCAAGGCAATTGATTTTAATAAATAACTCCATTTCTAATTATCACAAACATGAAACAGACGATTCTTGTAACCGGAGGGACTGGCTTCATAGGTTCCCACACCGCAGTTGAACTCATTGAAGCAGGCTATGACGTGGTCATTGCCGATGATCTAAGCAACTCCAAAATTGAGGTTCTCGACGGAATAGAAAAGATAACAGGTACTCGACCAGCCTTTGAAAAGGTGGATCTCCGTGATAAGGATGCCACAGAGCAGATATTCAAGAAGCATCCACATATAGAAGGAATAATCCATTTCGCAGCATCAAAAGCCGTAGGCGAAAGTGTAAAGATACCATTGGTGTACTATCGCAATAACATTGTGTCGCTTATCAATCTGCTCGAACTGATGCCTAAATACAATGTCAAAGGCATCATCTTCTCATCGAGCTGCACCGTCTACGGACAACCAAAGCCTGAGAATCTTCCTGTAACAGAAGACGCTCCCCATCAGAAAGCAACGTCGCCATACGGAAACACAAAAGAGATAAACGAACAGATAATACAAGACTATATTCACTCCGGTGTTAACATAAAAAGCATCATTCTCCGATACTTCAACCCTATAGGAGCGCATCCTTCTGCACTCATTGGCGAATTGCCAAATGGCGTACCAAACAATTTGATTCCATACGTTACGCAAACAGCCATAGGCATTCGCAAACAGCTAACAATATTCGGAAACGACTACAATACGCCAGATGGAACTTGCATTCGCGACTATATCTACGTGGTAGACTTGGCCAAAGCCCATGTCGCAGCAATGGCACGAGTGCTTGGAGGTGAAGGAGAACCAGTAGAATTCTATAATATCGGCACGGGAAAGGGTAACTCCACACTCGAGATAGTTGAGACCTTCGAGCGCGCAACGGGCGTTAAGCTCAACTGGAAGTACGGTCCACGTCGTGAAGGCGATATAGAGAAGATATGGGGCGACCCCAGCCGGGCCAACAAAGTGCTGGGTTGGAAAGCCGAAACACCACTCGACGATGTGCTTCGCTCAGCTTGGAAATGGCAACTTAAGCTCCGTGAAGATGGAGTAATGTAAGATACTTTTCCTTGTCAAGTTTCTTTGGCAAGGAATTTGTGTTTGTGTTGTTGTTATCCCCCGATGTGAATCGGGGGATAATTTATATGTTTCAACCCCGCAAAGCGCATGTTTAAGCTTTGGAAACCATTAAGTTTTACCACGTAAACCTATGCTTTACAACTGATTACATTTCACAATTAATAACTCAAACCACGCAAACAACACTTACAAATAAAAGAAATAATTTGTAATTTTGCACTGATTTTAAGAGGATAACTACGCAATGACACGAGAAAACAAACAGAAATTAGGAATATTCATACCGGCTACGCTCGGCATGCTCACAGCCTTTGGTCCGTTCATCACCGACTTTTACCTGCCGGCAATGCCCGAAATGGCAGAATATTTCCGCACTTCTCCCGCAGCAGTGAGCGCTTCTCTCACTGCCGGCATGATAGGATTGGCCTTCGGACAGATTATCATTGGCCCCATATCAGACAAATATGGCCGGCACTGGCCACTAGTTTTATCCATGGCCCTGTTTACAATAGCCTCAGTACTTTGCCTGTTTGCTCCCAACATTCACATATTCAACGCTTTCAGAGTACTTCAAGGAGTAGGTGGAGCCGGCGGAGTGGTGCTGGCAAAGAGTTATGCCACCGACATGTTCAAGGACAAACAGCTTGCAGATTTCCTTGCTTTGCTTGGTGCTATTAATGGTATTGCTCCTATTTGCGCTCCACTTCTTGGCGGAACGTTGACAAATTTCACTTCATGGAAAGGCATTTTCTGCATGCTTCTCGCCATTGGCATCATCTTGCTTGTGTGCAGTATGAGACTAAAAGAAACGCTTTCGCCCGACAAACGCGCTAAGAAAGGACTACTTTCTTCATATATTAAGCTTTTCACCGTATTCCGCAACCGCCGGTTCACACTGAGCACTGCGGCCATGATGTTCTGTTTCTTCACCTTCTTCACTTACATAGCAGCCTCACCTTTCATTTTCCAGACCATATATGGGCTTACTCCATTCCAGTATAGCCTGTGTTTTGCACTCAATGCATTCTGCATTGGCATCGGTGCCTTACTGCCAACAAAGTTCCACCACCCTAATACAGCCATGAAATGGGCCAGCATTGACATGGTGATAGCTACCGGTCTTGTTGGCGCATGCCAAATTCTGCATGCTCCACTTGCCATTCTAATGCCCTGCTACATTTACACTCTGCTTTGCTTTGGAATGATGCAACCTGTTACAACGGCCATAGCCATGGACTCGGAGCGTAGCAATGCCGGTGCTGCAAGTGCCATATTCGGCGCAAGTAATTTCGTTGCCGGAGCCTTGGTCTCGCCACTTGTAACCCTTGGAAATGTGCTAATCACTTCGTCTGCTATAATGATTGCGGGTGCAGTGGGCTGCGCTCTCTTTGCTGTACCACTGGCAAACAGCATCAAGAGGGAGCAAATGAGCGGTAAGCAAGCCCAATAAAAGAATATAATATCGGCAATCTTCATCTGCAAAAGGAGCAAGCTGAGATTGCCGATAAATTATTGTATAGGTTCCAATGTTATTATTTCGTCGGGTACATGGTCTGATTCCACTGTCAGAGTCGACTTATTTAGCCTGTTGATACCTTTAATATCTTTGGCCACTTCACCAATAGTTTCCTGCACATCATAGCCCCTATGACCTTCCCTGAAATGCATCAGAATTTTCAAGCATGGATGTTTCAAGTGCTCAATAAGCTTTGCAGCTTCCTTAGAGTTGATGGTAAAGTAGCCTGCACAAGGCAGTAACACCACGTCGGCTTTACTTATCTCGGCATATTCCTCATCGGTTGGCAACCGCCCCAAGTCGCCAAGATGGCATAAAAGCAAATCTTTGAACTTTACGAATGTTATATCCGACAATCCACGATGAGCTCCCTGGTGATGGTCATGCGGCACTGTCAGCTTGCTCACGCCAAAGTTTGGCTTTCTTCCTGTGGTCTTAACAAGGTGAGCTGCATTATGGTCGCCATGGCCATGAGAGCAATTCACCACATCAGTCTCAATGCCTCGTGGCAGCTTTATCCCCGGAACGCTGCCGTCATCATAAGGATCGAACACGATAGAATAGCCCTCTGCCTCAACCTTAAAGCAGCTATGGCCGTAGTAAGTGATTGTTACTGTTGTCATGACTTAGATATTAAATTTCATAATGTTGTTGCAAAAATAAGAAATTCGAGCCACAATCTACGGTTATTTTCTGTAAATTTGCGCACAGAATATATAGATTTCTAATTTTTAAACAGCAACTATGGAAATAGGACAACGCCTGCCTGAGCACCTTGGCAAGGACCAAGACGGCAACGAAATCAATCTGAGCGACTTCAAAGGAAAGAAACTTGTGCTCTACGTTTACCCCAAAGACTCTACTCCGGGCTGCACCAACGAGGCTTGTAACTTACGCGACAACTACGAAAGATTTATCTCTAAAGGCTACGCTGTTGTGGGAGTGAGCATTCAGAGTGCAGCAAGCCACAAGAAATTCATAGAGAAATACAATCTTCCTTTCCCACTAATAGCCGACACTGACAAGACTTTAGTAAATGAACTCGGTGCCTACGGCGAAAAAAAGATGTACGGCAAGACCACAATGGGAACTTTCCGAACCACATTTATAACCGATGAGAACGGCGTGATAACAGAGATCTTCACCCCGAAACAAATAAAGGTAAAAGAGCATGCTTCCCAAATCCTGAAAGAATAGGAAACAGTCCGATTTTGCCTCTTTATTTGTAAAAGCATTACGAAGCTTCTGTAAACTCATCACGAAAGCTTCGTAATCCTGTTACGGGACTTTCGTAATGGCATTACGGAAGTCCCGTAATCAAATTACAGAGCTCCCGTAACAGGATTACCACTGTACGGCCATGAAATTACACATTTTCCGTAATCAATTTATGGGAAATGTGTAAGTTTATTTCTATAAGGAAACAGGCTTTATAAGCTATGTATTAACATTGACAAACAAGCCTTCCGGTTGTTTCGAACAACTGCATTGAAAAGACGAAAAGCAACCAAACACACATGGGCAATCATCTTTTCTATAGTCAATATCAACAGTCTATTTCAGCAATCGCTTCAATGTGGATTCGCCGACATTAGGCAAAATACTCTTCAATTTGCCAATAATTCTGTCATAAGATTCCTTTGTCGAGCGGTCAGGGTGGCACAATTCCTTGCCAAGCATAGCCTCAGGAGTTGTCAGAAGCGACCATCCCCAGCCGTATTGATGCCCATGGCTGTCTTGCGGATAAACAAAATCAGACGTCACAATATAGCCTTCCATCTGCAGTCGGGCCACAAACGAGTCGAAACGGCCACGCATTTTCGGCCCCGTCATACCGCAAGCCTTTCTTAAATCACGCGATATCATGCTGCCTCCCTCACGCAAAGTTTCCAGAATATCATACTCAATGCTGTTCTCTGCAGGATATGGCTGAAGGCTACGGCGATAATTGCAGAAGTCAGGCCACCACTCTCGGCTTATGAAAGCAGCCTTACGGTTGAAGAATTTGCCATAAGCACACCCCATTTCCTGTATTATCTCGCCCTTCCAATCCCACAACGGCCACTCATAACCACCGTCAGGAAAGGTTTGATAGCCACAATCCTCATCTACAGCATCATCTGCCGACCATCCGTAAACGCCCAAATTGAGCAACGGCAGAAAGCCAACCGTCTTGATATAGTCCATCAATTCCGGACACGAATGTATCTCACCTATACGCAACATAGTTTGTTTAGAAATATCTTAGTTCGGTTATTGGCCGTCTATCTTCAAGCCAACTAACCAACGTTTCGTTTATTTTGCAAATTTACAAATATAATTATTCACTACACTTTACTTAAAAGTTAAAGTTAGTTTTCTTAATAGCCAAATTCAAAATATATTATACAAGATGGTCAAACATGTCAGAATTTATGACTAAATTTGTGGACTTGATTAATCCATACTGGCAAATATGAAAATACTTGGAAACATTCTTTGGCTTGTGTTTGGCGGTCTTAGCATAGCGTTGGAATACTTTGTGGCCTCGCTCCTGCTCATGATAACCATTGTGGGCATACCTTTCGGCATTGCCAATATGCGGCTCGGAGTACTTGCCCTATGGCCTTTTGGCTCCCATATTGAAGACGACGGCATGGGCACTGGCTGCCTCGACATGGCTATGAATGTGTTGTGGTTTTTCGTAGGAGGCATTTGGATTGCCCTAACCCATCTGTTTTGGGGCATTCTTCTGTGCATAACAATAGTCGGAATACCTTGGGGCCGTATGCATTTCCGCCTCATGCACCTTGCACTCGCACCTTTCGGCAAGCATGTAGTCAACGATATAGAGTAGTACAACAGCTTTGGAAAAGAACAAGGAAAAGCTTTTTGCCCACCCACTCTACCGGATAATGAAGGGCATGACAAAGGCAATGGACACCTACTACGTTGACCCTTTGCTTGGTTTTGTGGTGCCTTCGGGCATAGGCGATGCGCTTACAGCTCTTCTTTCCGCCCCATACGTTTACTTCTCGCTGTTTGTTGTTAAGTCTATCCCACTTACCATAGCCGTGGTAAACAACATTTTGCGCGATACTCTTATAGGGCTCATCCCCTTCTTAGTGGGCGATGTGTTCGACATATTTTACCGCTCTTACGGCAAAAACCTGCGTCTCATAACCGGTTACATCAATGGCGATGCCAAGACCGTGGCCTCAGTCCATCGCAAAGTGGCAATCTCTGCCATCATAATGCTTGTTCTTCTTGCCCTGATAGTGCTCATGTTTTGGCTCGCTTGGACTTTAGGTGCATGGATTTACACCTCTATCAGCCATATTTTGGGGTAGTTTCAAATTACAATACCACAGCTAAGGCATAGCAAAATCTGTCATATAGGAACTATTTTCAAGCCTCACAGCAAAGCGAAGATTATAAAAATTACTCACTTTATACATACAATATAGAAAATTTTTACTACCTTTGGCACGAATTAACACATAACTCCTCCATTATGTACAAACAAGTAATCGCCACATTGTCACTGCTTTTCGTGGCTCTTTTCGCAACGGCAGACCCCATAACCCAGGGCCAAGCTTTAGTGAAAGCACGCAAGTTTTTTGCCAATCACGGCATTACCATGACGGCAAAAGCCAAAGTTCTACGTGCTCCGGGAATGCCATCTGTTGCCGACAGCACCAAAGTTCCATACTATGTTTTCAACGCCGGCAATGGAAAAGGATATGCAATAATTTCAGGAGATGACCGTACTGCGCCTGTATTGGGCTATAGTCTTAGTGGAACATTATCTGAAGACGACATGCCTTGCAACATGAAAGCATGGCTACAGGAGTATGCGCGACAGATAAAATACATGCAAGACCATGACATAACTGCCAATGAGACGGACACAGAAGTCAACGACCGTGCCACGATAAATCCAATGCTAACCACTAATTGGAACCAAGGTGGACCTTACAATAATAACTGCCCCACTCACAATGGTTCGCATTGCTACACTGGTTGCGTGGCTACGGCCATGGCGCAGGTGCTCTATTACCAGTACCAACAGCACCAAACAACAATGGCTACCGCAACACTAGCAGACATGGTGGCTTACAATACTCCGACAAATAACCTTTCTGTGCCGGCCATAGCTTCGGGAAGCCCCATCGACTGGGAGAATATGCTTCCCTACTACAATGGAAATGAGAGCTCAACCCAGCAAGACGCAGTGGCAAACCTAATGTATTATTGCGGTGCATCGGTTCAAATGGACTACACACGCACCGGTTCTGGAGCCTCCTCCTACAGCGTGCCGGAATCATTTATCAATTATTTCGGACTCGATCCGTCAACACGAATCATTGGACGCAATGCCGAATACACCAACAAGGAGTGGAACGACATGA
>CAZUWO010000016.1:16644-35829 GCA_964623995.1 uncultured Prevotella sp.
TATTACAGCGGCATTTCAAAGGCTAACAGCGGTCACGCCTTTGTAATAGACGGCTATGAAGGCAACAATTATTTCCACGTAAATTGGGGTTGGGGCGGAACAGATAATGGCGCTTACCTCCTCTCTCTATTGGCTCCGCCCTCAGGTGGCACTGGTGCGGGCATCATAAGTGATGGCTATAACTACTCACAACAGGTGGTAATAAATGCGGAACCAAATCATGGTGGTAGCGCTTCGGTGCCCTTAATTATGGATAACTTTACGGTCAGCAACACTCATGTTAGATTTTCAGTTTACAATATAAGCTCCAGCACCATCACATACGATTGCGGTATCGGCGAAATAGATGACAATGGAAACATAGTACCACTGGATTCGAACCTAAATATAAGTTCCGACAAATACTACGGTGTAACGGCTGAATACGAATTATCAACTATTCCTAACGGCACTTACGACATAGTGCCCATAGCAAGATATACTTCCGGTGGCAATTGGATGCCACTTTGGGTCGGCCACACCCTAACTGTTACAATAGATGAGGGCAAGGTTGTCATTGACGAAACACCCAAACCATCATTACAACTCAATGGAAGAATGGCATTGAGCTATCAACCTGCCACCAACATACCATGCCAATGGAATGTAAGTATAGCCAATAAAGGCGGCGATGACTTTAATGGGCCGCTCTATTTCTTTGCAAGTAAGACCACCGATAAAGGTAAGGCCGTAGACACTCCCAGCTTTGGTGTAATAGCAGGTGGCCAAAATACACTCACAAATTCGTGGATTCCAGAGTCAGCAGGAATATATAATCTGTGGCTATGCACCAATGAAGACGGCACGGGAGTAATAGATTCTATTGCAAATGTCGAGGTGTTGCAAGGTAGAACCATAACAAATAATCTTGACTTGACTATATCTAACCTTAAAGTTGACAATGCAATTGAGAGCTCACAAACCCTCGACAGCGACCACAGACTGGCCACACGGGTGAATGATGACTGCATTGCAGGAACCTTTACTGCCACTTTCAATGAGGATGGAGCTAACCTAGGGCAAACCACAGACCTGCTAAAGATTAACGATGACGGTTCAATAAGACAGATTTATGGCATCTACAACTGGGGATACTATAATAATTTCTCGGTTCCTAAGGGCGTATCGGTGTCTCTTGAGTTCAGCTTTAAGAATCTGGAAGATGGCAAATATGCACTGCTCATTAGCTTCGGAAGCATAAATAGTGGCTTAATGACTACAACTTACTACGCTAACGACTGCTACGCTTTTGTGATAGGCGACAACACTCCCACTGGTATTTCATCAATAAACAATAATGATAAAACAACCAACAAGTCGGTTACTGTCTACAACATGCAAGGTATGAGAGTGGCAACTATGCCAACAAGCAAGTTAAACACCCTGCCTCAAGGCATCTATATCGTAAACGGGAAGAAGGTGGCAGTGAAGTAAGACATTGTCAAGAAGCATAAACGAAGGAATGATGAAAACTATATTATTATCGATTATGGCTTTGCTGGCATCGCTAAGTTTGTATGCCAAGCGCGAAGCAACTCCGGTTTTCCTCGTTGCAGGACAATCTAACACCGACGGAAGAGTGCCAAACAACGAGTTGCCAGAGTACATTAAGCAGAACAAATACAGCCATTGCTACTGGAGTTATGGCAGTGGCGACATATCCGGAAAAGGGAAATTCGAACGTTTCTGGCCTCGTGTGGATAAGAAAACGCCACACGATTGCTGGGCATACGATGCTGTAGTAAACTACTTTCTCGACAATAGCCTTGGTCAAGACTTCTATATTATAAAGGAAAGTCTTGGAGGAACGGCCATCGATACTGCAGCACAGAGCAACAATCACATGTATTGGAGCGCCAATCCTGCTTATCTTGCTTCAACAAAGGCATCAGACAAGGGTGGAAAATCTCTACTTAAAGCATTTACTGATAATATTGGCGCCTGTATAGACAATAAGCTTTCAAAGCTGAAAGGTGGCTATGACATCAAAGCTCTAATATGGCACCAAGGTGAAAGCGACATAAAGCAAGGCGAAAACTATCATGATAATCTAAAAGGAGTGATAGATTACATAAGGCAATACCTTGTAAAGAAGACTGGAAACAAACGCTATGCCCAGCTGCCGGTTATAATAGGAGGCATCGTTCATTCTGGTTTGGGGCATTCAAACAAAGTAGCTTATGCCCAAATCAAGCTGTCGTGGGAAGATAAAAACATACATTACGTTGATGTTCATGATGCTACCCTGCGCAGCGACAACCTGCATTTCGATGCCAAAGGGGCCGAGTTGCTTGGACGGAAAATCTACAATGAGCTCGTAAAGCTTAACATTGCCGGCAGAAATGCAAAGCCTTTGCCCTACAAAGAGCACTCCCGCATATACAAATTAGGCAATGGCGGAGCTTTTATGTATGCCGATTTCCCTGACCAACCTGCCGATTCTATGCGCGCACTCGTAGCTTGTCCGGGTGGCGGATACAGGCTTTTGGGCATCAGTGATGCCGGTACCAGTTGGACAAAGTTTTTCAATGACCGTGGCATAGCCTACTTCACGCTGATATATCGCATGCCAAACGGCGACCGAACAATCCCCATCAGCGATGCTGAAGCGGCCATACGCATGGTGCGCGACAGTGCTACAGCATGGCATATAGACCCCAACAAGATTGGAATAATGGGCTCATCTGCTGGCGGACACCTTGCATCGACCATAGCAACTCATGCTGATGATTCTTGCAGACCAAACTTTCAGATACTCTTCTACCCTGTTATCACATTGACAAAGGCCACCAACAACAGTTCAAAAAAGCGCTTCTTGGGCAATGACATAGGTAATAAGGCAATAGAAGAGCTATACTCCAACGAGCTGCAAGTAAAGAAAGGCATCACCCCACCGGCTCTTATTCTGCTCACGACCGACGATAAGGAAGTGCCACCGCTTACAAATGGCGTCGCATACTACGAGGCTTTGGTCAAAAACGGTATTTCAGCCTCACTCCATTGCTACCCTTCCGGAGGCCACAGCTTTGGGTTCAAGAAATCGTTCAAGTACCATGACCAGCTGCTCATGGATATAAGCGAATGGCTAAAATAGTTTTCTGGAATTATATATAACATTTTCAAAATTAAATAACATAGCAACTATAATCAGACAGCATCGCATAAGACAATCAAAAGGATAATTATTGCCCTACTGTAAAGGCATAATCTCGTTGCTGTCTTTATAAGAACACATTATTAATATACAAAAACAAGATTAATGACAAACGAAACTGACAATTTCCAGGTAGTACATCATCCATACACAATGCGTGAGGCAATAGACGAAGCCAAGCGTTGCTTGCAGTGCAAAGTGCCTCAATGCGAAAAAGGATGCCCTATTGGCAACCACATAAAGGAATTCAACCATCATCTGTCCATGGGCAATTTGGGGTCGGCAATGGAAGCAATCAACGAGGTTTCCAACCTTCCGGCCATCTGCGGGCGCGTATGTCCGCACGAAAGGCAGTGCCAAGGCCACTGCGTTCTTAACCATAAGGGCAACCCTATCCACATTGGCAGGATTGAATCCTTCATTGCCGACTTCGACACTCAGATGAAACTTACGCGCCAACCTGTGCCTCAGAAGACCCGTGGCAAGGTAGCCGTGATCGGTTCTGGCCCTGCGGGACTCACCGTAGCCGGTGATTTGGCCCGCAAAGGCTTTGCAGTTACCATCTACGAGGGGCAACCCGAGCCGGGTGGAGTGCTGATGTGGGGCATACCAGAGTATAGGTTGCCAAAGGATGTGGTGCGCTCCGAGATTAAGAAAATAGCAGAATTGGGCGTTAATTTCATCAACAACACTCTCGTAGGCGAAGGAGGAATCAACATCGATACTATATTTGCCGACGGCTTTGACGCTATTTTCATGGGCACAGGAACCGCAATTCCACAAAACATGGACAATGTTCCCGGAGCCAAACTGCGTGGTGTAAGCCAGTCAACCTACCTACTTCATCAAGTCAACGCATTCAACGAGGGAGCCATTGGCCGTGAGATGGTGCCAGCAAGAAAGGGCGAACGCGTCGGGGTTATAGGCGGTGGCAACGTTGCAATGGATGCCGCGCGCACCGCAATCAGGCTTGGTTGCGACGTAACTGTTATCTATAGGCGCACTCAAGAAGAAATGCCAGCTATACAATCGGAGTATGAAGACGCCGTAAAAGAGGGCATAAAGTTCTGGTGGAAGTCAAGTGTAACCGAGTTTATTGCCGGTAAAGACGGCAGATTGGGCAGCGTTCGCGTTAAGGATGATAACGGAGAGCGCATCGAACCATTCGACAGAATCTATCTGGCCATAGGCTCTCGCCCTGCCAACCGCATTGTTTCGACCACCAAAGGCATTGAAGTGGACGAGAAGGGCTACGTGAAAGTACTAGAAAGACCGTTCGGAATGACCACCCGACGTGGTGTTTTCGCCGGCGGCGACGTGGTTCACAGGCCTCAGACAGTGGTAATGGCAATGAAGGCAGCCAAGGATGTTGCCATCGGAATAGAGCAATATGTTGATGCCGTCAAACTGCTTGACTACATCAAAACTGAAGAAAAGTCTTAACGCGAAAGACTCTATCCAAGAACTGATCCGTTCATACGGCGGGTGATATAATTTATACAACTTAAGGAAGCAGCTTTAATGCCATCAAAAAACATACGGTTTGATGGCAGTAAGGCAATGCTTTCCGGTGGCTAACCCATAGGTTTAATACAGTCAAAGCATATGGTTTCGCATGTAGACAGAGCTTATTAGCCATCAGACTATAAACCCTGCAGACAAAAACAGAATAAATATCCCCCCAAAAAATTAAGATTTAGCGATGCTACAACATATTTTTTTCATAACTTTGTGGCATGAAACAACGCTTAATTCTACTACTATTACTCTTTGGCCTGCTATCAGTAAAAGCGCAGACAATCATACCAGTTGATGCCGATGCAAGTCTTCGGCAGAGTCTTAACGGCACTTGGAATTTCCAACTCGATGGCTCCGGCAAATCGGGGAGCATAAAAGTGCCCGGAAACTGGAATATGCAGGGCTTCGCAGAGCCTGTTTACGGCAAGAACCGAGAGCCAATGTACACCAGCGAGCACCCTTCACATAACGGAACCTACCAGCGCAAGTTTACCATTCCCGCCAATTGGAAGGGCAAACAAGTGTGGATAGCTTTCGACGGAGTTGAGAACGGCTACCGGCTATACGTGAACGGCGACAGCATAGGAGCATTCCACTCAGCCTTCAACCGCTCTATGTTCGACATAAGCCGTGCCGTGAAATTTGGGAAAGAGAATGAAATCACCGTGAAAGTTACCCAAACTGACATGCCATATTGGGAGTTTGACACCAACGATGACTGGGGATTCGGCGGCATTTCGCGCGATGTCACACTCTTTGCCATACCGCAAAACCACATCACTGACTTGACCTTGGCCTACTCTCTGCGTGGTAATGACGCCGACGTGAAGCTGAAAATGGCGGCAAACACAGCAAAACACGCTTGGCAAGTTGAGCTTATCGATGCCAAAGGCCAAACTGTAAGCAAATCGTCTATATTTAAATCAGACTCGTTTACCATTCCCGTGGCCAACGCCAACCTTTGGTCGGCAGAGTCACCTTATCTATATACGCTCCGTTTGAGTCTGCTCAAGGGCAAGAAAGTTGAGCAAACGGTGGAAAAGAAGATAGGCATCAGAACCATCTCTTGGAATAATGCGGTATTCAAAGTGAATGGAGTGGCCGTGAAATTCAAGGGAATAAACCACCACGACGAAAGTCCTGTAAACGGAAGAGCCATGACCGAAGAGGAAATGCTGAAGGATTTGCGCATGATGAAAGCCGCAAACATCAACGCCTTCCGCTGTTCGCACTATCCTCCATCACCACATTTGATGGACATGCTCGACTCTTTGGGCTTCTATACAATATGTGAGGTGCCCTATGGCTTCGGAGACAAGCACCTGGACAATCCTTCTACGCTGCCAGAATTGCTGAAAAGGGCCTGGTATACAGTGCGACGCGACAAGAATAGGCCCTCTGTGGTAATCTGGAGTGTGGGCAATGAGAATCCAATAACGAGCAACGGGCTCACCACAGCACACTATGTGCTGCGACTTGACCCCACTCGGCCAAACCTATTCCCCAACACTCACGAGCCATTCTTTGAAGAATTGAAACTCAAAGACGACTCTATTACAATGTACAGCGTGCATTATCCCACTGCATCTGAGCTAAAGGGGTTGACCGCAAAGCTGAAACATCCTCTCCTTAACACAGAATGCGCCCACGCACTTGGACTTGATTATGGTCAGATAGAAGAGCTTATGGACGTATGGTATACTGATGACAAGCTCACAGGTGGCTGTGTTTGGGACTGGGCCGACCAGGGAATTATACGCAAAGCCACTGCTTCGACGCCCAACGGAGGCAAGAAAAGACTCAATTCACGCTACGAGACGACCGAAGAAGTGTGGCTCTCGCCCGACACTTACTATGATATGATGAGCATACAGGGCACCGACGGCATCGTTTATCCTAACCGTTTTCCGCAGACAGACTATTGGCAGACAAAGGCTGTATTCTCTCCTGTGGTAATAAAGAAGGACGTTTCGGGGCGCTATACAATAACAAACCGTTATGATTTCACCAATCTGAGCGCACTAAAATACAACATCGAGCTCTTTGCAAATGCCTCTGAGAAGTGGCTTAAAGGCATTTCTGCAAGCGGAGGCAACAAGATTATATCCGGAAGCGTTGATGTCAAGCCCTGCGATACAAAGGCTTTCAGTGCTATGAACAATCTTTCTGACGGCAACTACGACTATGCTGTAGTTACATTCAGCAACAACAAAGGCGAGGAAGTTTACAGACAGTCTTTCCAACTTCGCGATATCAATCCCAATTTCGATAACATATATAATACAGCTACGCCGATTCTGACTTCCGACAGCATAGCCAAGCTGCTCAAAAACAACGTAAGGCTCCGCCTTGGGCGCAAGTCCACGCTATCGTCAGAAGCAACTATAAGCCGTCAAGCGGGCAAACTGCATCATCTTTGGAGCAAATATCTGCTCGAACCTTCTTCTATCAGGCTGCAAAAGAGTCAGAAAAACAAGAAAGAAGCAACATTTGTGTATGCAGTTCGCTACGATTGCGACAGCTCACACTACGCCGACGGCACCATCACCGTGAAGCAACCGAGCGGAAAAGCAACTCAAATTAGCTATCAAATACAGCTTCACGGCAGCGGCGAAGCACTTGAAACCGGACTCACTCTGCTCACTCCTATGAACTGCGGCAATGCCATTATGCGCTATTTGGGCAATGGCCCATACGCATGCTACCCAGCCAAGTCACTCCTATCATGGTTTGGCAACCACAGTATCAGCGGTGATGACATCTATTTTCCCGGCAACAGAATGAACGTAAAGGCAGCAATGCTCTACGATAAGGCAGGAAAAGGGCTCGCCATCATTACCCACGAAGGCGATAACGTGTGCGTGGAGCGAAACGCCGATGGCACTATCAATCTCAGTCAGAGCGTAAAAGTGGCTTCACCTTTTAATAAAGGCTTCTGGCCGGAGGGCTCTATACAGACAGACGGACTCAGTTTTAGTGGCAGTTTCGACATCTATTGCTCCGATAAGCTAACGATTCCCAATTTCGGAGAAGTTAAGATTCAGAGGCCATTCTACAACAGCTACGACCAGTAACCTTACATTACTCGCAACACAACCATAGAATAAAGCAAGCAATAATAAACAATTATAGCAAACATCTTAAAACCAAACATGATAAAAATGAATCCAAACGGCAAACCAATAGTAAAACTCGCATTGCTCCTTTTGGCTATAATAATTTCTATACCAACATCAGCAATAGAGCGGCAAAGGCTCAATTTCAACGCTTCTTGGCTGATGCAAGTGGGCGATGCTACGGGTGCAGAGCAACCGGATTATGATGATGCCACATGGAGTAAGGTAACTTTGCCTCGCGCTTTCAACGAGGGAGAGGCCTTCAAAGTCAGTATTGAGAACTTAACCGACACCATCGTGTGGTACCGTAAGCACTTTTCTGTGGCCGAAACAGCAGGGCGCAAGTTCTTTATCGAGTTCGAAGGCGTGCGCTTTGGCGCAGACGTATGGCTCAACGGACAAAAGTTGGGCTACTCAGACAATGGTGTCATGGCTTTTGGTTTCGACCTTACGCCCTACATTAAGGCAGGAGAGAACCTAATAGCTGTACGTTGCGACAACAGCTGGACATACAAAGAGCGCACCACAGGGTCGACTTTTCAGTGGAATGACAAAAATTTCAACGCTAACTATGGCGGCATTCCAAAGAATGTATGGCTGCATGTAACTGACTATCTCTATCAGACGCTCCCACTCTACTCCACACTGAAGACGACGGGCACATACATATACGGCACCGACTACGACATAAAGGGCAAGACCGTTACCGTAAATGCGGAGTCAGAGGTGCGCAACGACGATTCAAAGCCACGCTCGTTCACCTTTGTCTGCAATGTGTTCGACCGTGAAGGGCAGCAAGTGGCCCACTTCGGAAACGAGCATTACACCCTTCAACCGGGCGAGACCAAGACGGTAAAAGCAAGCGGTAAGCTCACCAATGCGCACTTCTGGTCGTGGGGCTACGGTTATCTATACACCGTAAACACCACCCTCAAAGCCGAAGACGGAACCACAATAGACGATAATATCACTCGAACCGGATTCCGCAAAACACAGTTTGGCGAAGGAAAAATATGGCTCAACGACCGCGTAATGATGGTTCACGGCTATGCTCAACGCACAAGCAACGAGTGGCCGGGGCTTGGCATCGACGTCCCCGCATGGCTTTCAGACTATTCTAACAATCTTATCGTAGAATCGGCCGGCAACATGGTGCGCTGGATGCACGTATGTCCATCCAAGCAAGACATAGAGAGTTGCGACCGAGTGGGGCTTCCTGAGGCGATGCCGGCAGGCGACGCTGAGAAAGATATTGAAGGAAGAAAGTGGGAACAGCGCGTAGAACTGATGCGCAATGCCATAATCTACAACCGCAACAACCCTTCTATTCTCTTCTATGAGTGCGGCAACAAGGGCATAAGCCGCGACCACATGCTGCAGATGAAAGCCGAACGAGACCGCTTTGATCCTAATGGCGGGCGAGCAATAGGCTGCCGCGAGATGCTCGATGTGGCCGAAGCAGAATACGGAGGCGAGATGCTCTACATCAATAAGAGCAAGACCCACCCCTTCTGGTCAATGGAATACTGCCGTGATGAGGGCTTGCGCAAGTACTGGGATGAGCAATCCTATCCCTTCCACAAAGAGGGAGACGGTCCACTTTACCGTGGTAAGCCGGCGCAAGACTATAACCATAACCGCGACGAAATGGCTAAGGAGCTCGTAAAAAGATGGGATGAATACTATCAGGAGCGGCCTGGCACTGGCAAGCGCATAAGCTCCGGCGGCGTGAAGATAGTATTTTCTGACACCAACACGCACCATCGCGGCGAACTGAATTACCGCACCAGCGGCGTTGTAGACGCAATGCGCATACCAAAAGACGGATTCTTCACCCATAAAGTGATGTGGGATGGATGGGTGAATCCTGAGAAATACCACACCTATATTATTGGTCACTGGAATTATCCTAACGGTACCGTGAAGCCGATATATGTGGTTTCGAGCGGCGACAGTGTAAGGCTGACGGTAAATGGCACTGACCAAGGTCCGGCAAAGCGCACCTACACCTATCTTTTCACATTCCCGCAAGTCAAGTTTGAGGCAGGAACCATTGAGGCTATCTCCTACATCGGCGGCAAGGAAGTGAGCCGTTACAAGATTGAAACCGCCGGAGAGCCCGACCATTTGCAGCTAACCAAAATTGAAAATCCGCTTGGCTTCAAAGCTGACGGAGCCGATGTGGCCCTAGTTCAAGTGGAAGTAGTTGACAAACAGGGGCGCCGCTGCCCCACAGACAACCGTATAGTGAACTTCAACTTATGGGGTGAAGGCGAATGGATTGGCGGTATTGGGGTTAAACCCTTCAAGCCGGTAAAGAAAAAGAAGATGTCTGACGGCGAGAGACAGGCCCGACACAAAGCCGGACTGCTGGATGCGAGCGATGCTGAGAACACGTCAGACAACTACGTTGGCTCACTTTCGCTGCCCGTAGAGTGTGGAGTGAACCGCGTTATTGTGCGTTCAACGCCCAATGCCGGCACAATCCATCTCGCTGCCTACGCCGAAGGACTCCCTCTTGCCAACGTTGACCTTGCCACAGGTGCTGTAGACGTGGAGCATTATGCCGCCGACAGGCTGCTGCCTTGCCACCTCGACCGTGGCGAAACGCCACTTTCGCCCTCGTATAAGGACATAAAAGAAGAAGTTGACATAGTCTCTGCCGTGGCAGGAAGCAACCCTGCCGATGCAAAAAACAGCTTCGACGACAACGAAAGAACCGAATGGAAGAGCGACGGAAAGCTGAACAATGCGTGGATTACATTCAAACTGGCCAAGAAAGCAGCCATCGACGAGATTACTCTCAAGCTCAGCGGATGGCGTTCGCTCAGCTATCCGCTTGCCGTATATGAGGGTGGAAAGAAGGTTTGGCAAGGAAAAACCAATCAGTCACTGGGCTATGTTCACATCAAAATAGCAAAACCCGTGAAGAGCAACACTGTAAAAATACAGATGACAGGCCCTGCGCAGTCAAACGAAGAGGTAAGCGACACCAAGGAACTTGCCGGTGGAAAAGCCGCAGAGCTGGACCGCATAGCCGGAAGCAAGCAAGAAGTGAACTTCAGAATAATAGAAGCCGACATGCTGCACAAGCTTTAGCATCAGGCTTTGCCAAGCTGTAAAGGTATAGGGAAGCAGGGAATCCGACAGTGATTCCACTGCTTCCGCTTACCGATAAGCCACAATAAGATTACAACGGGGCTTCAGCCAGCCTTTGCCACCACTTCTGATGGCGGAAAACCGTATTCCCGCTTGAAGGCAGTAGAGAAATGGCTCAGATTCTTGAACCCCACTTGCAGGTAAACGTCAAGCGGCCGCTCGCCGTTTTCCATCAGTCGGCGGGCCTCTTGCAGCCTTCTCTTGGTGAGCCACCGGCCGGGCGAGAGGTGGAAGGTGCCCTCAAAGTCTTTCTTAAAAGCCGAAAGGCTGCGCCCCGTGTAGTGGGCAAAATCGCTGATGTCGAGGTCCGACTTGAAGTTATTGTTCATATAGCTTTCCAAATCTATCTTGAACGGCTCAGCAAAGTCGAACAACAGCGAAACCACCTCGGGTTTTACCTGCAGCAGAGTCAACACTGCTTCCTTCTCCTTGTTTTCCATAAGGGCCTCAGAGGGGTACTCACGGGCGTCGAAATAGCTTTCGAGGCTCTTGAAAAAACCTTTCAGAAACGGGTGCTCAGGCAGCAAAATGTAGGGCGTGGTTTCGGGTCTGAGCCGCTTGACGCTTGCCGTCAGGTCCACTTCCCCCATCATCTTGCGCAAGAAGGGAGTCTTAAACTGAAGGAAGAGACCCTTAAACGGTTCGCCATTCTTGCTCGGGTGCTTCACCTTCACCATTTTGTGGTTGCGCGGAAGGAAGAAGCTCTGCCCCTTCTCCAAGTGGTATTGCCTTTTGTTTGGCGCTATAAGGTCGAGCTCGCCGCTGCAAAGGTATACCAGCATGTGCTCGGTTACCATCTCCTCGCAAAACTTGTCGCGAAACACTTCGCAACAATAGAAGGTGTCCATGAAGTTGTAGATAGTGATGTTCTTATCCATTTGCACTTTTCTTTTACTGCGTGCAAAGTTACATATTTATTAATGTAACGCGCTTTTCCTAAAAGTTAAATTTGCTTTTCCCAAAAGTTATAATCAAGAAAAATGCCATAATAACTTTTCAGCAAAGTTTAAATGGCTTCTCAGCAAAACGGCTTTATGCCATAACTCACTACCTTTGCACTCGCAAACCTACGGGTTAGAGCCGCTGAAGCGGTGCATTGACGCAGCAAAAGCATAAGTTTTAAAACATTAAATATCATGTACAGCAATTTCACATTTTACATGCCCACCAAAGTTTTGTTTGGTGCCGGCCAGTTACAGAACCTCCACAGCGAGACAATGCCGGGGCGGAAAGCCCTCATAGTTACCAGCAACGGGCAAAGCACCAAGCGCTTTGGCTATCTGGCAGCCACGGAGAAGGAGCTCGACCTTGCGGGAGCGGACCACGTACTCTTCGACCAGGTGCGCCCCAACCCCACAAAGCAAAACGTAATGGACGGTGCCGCGCTGGCCAAAGCTGAGGGGTGCGACTTTGTTGTAGCCCTTGGCGGCGGCTCGGTCATGGATTGCGGCAAGTGCATAGCACTGATGATGGTCAACCCCGGCGACCTTTGGGATTACGCTTTCTCTGCCAAGGGCGGCAAGAAGAACTTTCCCAACCCCTCAAAACCGCTCATTGCCATAACCACCAACGCAGGAACCGGCTCGGAGGTGGACATGTTCTCGGTGATCAGCAACGACGAGGTGGAGGAGAAGACGGGCGTGTTCGACATATCAATGTTCCCCACCCTCTCCATCGTAGACCCCAACCTGATGATGAGCGTGCCCCCACGCTTCACCGCTTATCAGGGCATGGACGCCTTCTTCCACGCCGCCGAGAGCGTAATAAACAAGTTTGAGCACCCGATGGGGGAGATGTTTGCCCTCAAAGCCATAGAGCTCATAGCCCGCAACCTGCCCACGGCCTACCGCGATGGCAGCAACAAGGAGGCAAGAGCCAACATGGCGCTGGCCAATTCGCTTGCCGGCTACTACATGCTCTGCACCTCGGAGCACACCATGGAGCACGTTATGGGCTCATACCACGACAATCTGGTTCACGGCGCGGGGCTTATAATGATTTGCCACGAGTATTTCGACTTCTTCGCCGAGCGCAAGGCTGCCGAGGAGCCAATGAAGAAGATGGCACGGGCCATGGGCGTGGAGAATCCGAAGAGCGGCAAAGACTTTATCGAGGCCCTCGACAAGCTCGTGGAATCAGTGGGCTGCGCCGACCTGAAGATGAGCGAAGTGGGCATCACCAAGGAGGAAATAAAGAAGTGGCCAAAGCATATTCATGAGGTTTTGGGCGGCAACAACGACGCCGACCCGCTGCCACTGAGCGATGAGGACTACCTCGGAATATACGAGAGAAGCTATAAGTAAATTTTGAATGATGAATGATGAGTGTTGAATTAGATTAATTAATAATTACGAATTACTAATTACTAATTTTGAATGATGAATGATGAGTGTTGAATGATTCCTGTCAGGGTGTTCAGCATTCATCTTTCAGTAAAACAAGATATTATGACAGAACTCGAAAAGAAAGCCTTGAGGCTGCCTTTCTGCTTTGACGACCCCGAAATAGACGCCCTGAAGCTTCACGCAGTGAAGGGCTGCCAAAAGCTGGAGGCCATAGACGTGCTCGACACCGAAGCAAAACAAGCTGCCATACGCGAGCTGCTGGGCAGCGTGGGCGACAACCCCAACATACTTCCGGGCTTCATCTGCGATAACGGAAGCAACATTCATGCGGGCAAGAACCTGATAATAAACTACAACGTTACAATACTCGACGTAGACGAGGTGCACCTTGGCGACTACTGCATGATAGGTCCGGGAGTGCTCATAGCCACCGTCAACCACCCGCTGCGGCCCTCCGGAAGGCGCAAGCACCTGAGTTTGATAAAGCCGGTCTTCATTGGCGACGACGTATGGATAGGTGGCAACGCCACAATACTGCCGGGAGTGCACATCGGCAACAACTGCATTGTGGCTGCGGGAGCCGTGGTTACCCACGACATTCCCGCCAATTCGCTCGTAGGGGGAGTGCCCGCCAAGATTATAAAGCAGCTCGACGACGACGTGGAGAGGCCCGCAAAATAACACACGACAGACTCGAAGAGCCTGTAACAGCCACTGCTTGACACACTATCCGCCCGCTTTTCTAATCAAGTGTTTGCCGTGAAGAATAATCTCACAGCAAGCACTTTTTCTGTTTGGCATTCCAATTTCTGAGAAAAATGTTGTAATTTTGGCACAGAAAAATAATCTCTTAAATTAACTCCGTAAACTGAACAGCATATACAACATGGCTCAAAACCAATACAACAACGGCGACGGAATGGCGAATTTTGTCAGTGAGATACGCCGTATCATTGATGAGGCGCGGGTGCATGCCGTGCGCAGTATAGACCATGCACGTGTTGTGATGTATTGGTCTATCGGCAAACGCATCTTTGAAAAAGAACAGGAAGGGAAGGACAGGGCCGACTACGGCAGCTACTTGATTAAAAGCTTGTCAGAAGCATTAACGCCAATGTATGGCAGTGGCTTCTCTTCGAGGCAGCTATATATGTGCCGCAAATTTTATAGGACATACCCAATTGTGAACGCACTGCGTTCACAATTGAACTGGACACAATACAGGTTACTGCTGAACATTCCTGACAACGACAAGCGGGAGTATTACGAGCTTGAGACTGTCAACGAAGGCTGGACTTCTCGCCAGCTTGAGCGACAGATCAACTCTTTGCTTTACGAACGGTTGCTGAAGAGCAATGACAAGGAGAAAGTACTTGCAGTTGCACGTGGTGAACGTGTGCCCGAATCGCCATTAGAGATTATAAAAGACCCGATGGTGTTGGAGTTTCTTGGCTTGGAGCGAAAGCCTGAATATTACGAGAAGGATTTGGAGAGTGCACTCATAAGTCACATTGCCGACTTCTTGCTTGAACTTGGCAAGGGCTTCTCTTTTGTGGCACGACAGAAGAGGCTGCTTATTGAAGACGATGAGTATTTTGCCGACTTGGTATTTTATAACCGTCTGCTGCGGTCGTTCGTAATCATTGAACTTAAGACGCATAAGCTGACGCATCAAGACCTTGGGCAGTTGCAACTCTATGTCAACTATTATGACCGCTACGAGAAGCAGCCTGACGAAAATCCGACTGTCGGCATTTTGCTGTGTACCGACAAGAACGACACTGCCGTGCGACTTACATTGCCGGAAGACAACAAGACTATTCTTGCCAGCAAGTACCAGCTCTACTTGCCAACTTCGGAACAACTCATAAATGAGATTAATCAGGTGAAGAAACTCGCAAGGAAGGCATTGGAGAAAAAAGAAAACAGAAAATGAAGAGATGCCGCCGTGGCGATGTATCTGTTCTCCACAATAATGGCAAGTGCCGATTAGTTGAAAGGAAAGTTATAAACTCAAAAAAGAATATCTAATTGCTTTCCGTGAAACATCAAAATCCCCAAAGTCCTCGATGTGAAGACTTTGGGGATTCTTTTGCTGCTTGGCTATAGTGCCTTAGTGTCAATTATTCTGCAAGCTCACTGCGAAGTAAGCCTTCTTGCCGGTAGGATAAACGCCCTGAATGTAGAGCACAGGGTCCTTGCTGGTAGAAGCCGTCTTCACTGCCTTCTGCAAATCGTCGATAGTCTTTATCGATTCGCTGTTGACTTTCTGTATAATGAAGCCCTTCGAGATGCCCGCATCCTTGAGAGCGCCGCTGTTAACCTTGGTAACCTCAAGTCCATAGTTAATGTCGAGGCTGTTCTTGGTGGCGTCAGTAATGGGGCGGAACTGTCCTCCGAGCACGTCAATGTCGGCTTGCTCTATGAGGCTCGTGGTGCCCTGAGCGTTCTTGAGCACTATAGAGCGCTTGTGGCTTTGTTTCTTCCTCAGGTAGGTGAACGTGGCCTTGTCGCCCGGACGCTTAGCGTTGAGCAGCTCTTGCAGCTCGCTCATCTTGGTAACCTTCTTGCCGTCCATCTCGGTAATAACGTCACCCTTCTGCAGTCCTATCTCCGCGCCGTTGCCATCGTCGTCAACCTGGTCAACATACACACCCTCGTTGGTGCCCAGATCCACGTCCTTGCCGTTCTCCTTCTGGCTGTTGATGTAGTCGAGCACGTCGCCACCGCGAATGCCAAGCATAACGCGCTGCACGCTGCCATACTTCTTAATGTCGTCTACCACCTTGTTCATGATTGACACAGGAATGGCAAAGCCATAGCCGCTGTACGAGCCCGTCTGCGAATAGAGCATGGCATTGATGCCCACAAGCTCGCCACGGGTGTTGACAAGTGCGCCACCGGAGTTGCCTGGGTTTATGGCAGCGTCGGTCTGAATAAAGCTTGAGATTGAGGGGCCGTTGCCGCCGCCCAGCCCACGGGCCTTGGCGCTCACTATGCCTGCGGTAACCGTAGAGCTCAGGTTGTAGGGGTTGCCCACGGCCAGCACCCATTCGCCCACCTTCAGGTCGTCAGAGTTGCCAATGGTTATGGCCGGAAGATTCTTTGCGTTAACCTTTATAAGTGCCAAGTCTGTCGTTTTGTCAGTTCCTATTATGCGGGCAGAGAACTCACGGTTGTCGTTAAGGGTCACCGTAAGCTCGTCGGCACCATCCACAACGTGGTTGTTGGTAACTATGTAGCCATCAGAAGAGATGATCACTCCCGAGCCCGTGGCCTCACGCTTCGGGGTCTGTATGCGCTGCTTGCGGGTGCCGTTGTTGCTGTCGGGGTTGCCGAAGAAGCCGAACGGGTCGCTGAAGAAGTCGAACGGGTCGCTCTGCACGTCCACCGTCTTTGTCTTCGAGTTCTGTACATACTTGATGTGAACCACCGTGGGCAGGGCCTTCTCGGCGGCATAAGTCAAATCCACTGGCTGCCCCGGTGCCTCAGCAGCCGACGCGCAGACAGCCGTGGCCCCGGCTCCTACAAAGACAGAAGCCGTAAGAGCCACGGCCAAAACGAAAACTGATGTTTTTTTCATATTTTTATTCTTTTTGTTATTGATTCCTAACATATCAGATGTCTTTAATTATGTTCTGTTTTTCCACTTGCAAATATAGGAGCAAAAAATGGGAAAATGACATTTTGTCATTATTCTTTATTTGAATTTAACACACAAATTTATGATTTTAAAATCCTTTCATTAGACACAGCGTTCATTTTAAGTTTGTTCATATAGTTAAACAACCTAAAAGAAAAGCATTGTTGCCGTTTTTTTCCTACCTTTGCATGGGTGAGAACGCAGTGCCCCGGCTCTGCCGCTGGCCGCAGCCAACGCTGTGGCGGGAGGAAAGTCCGGGCAGCAAAGGGCATCCCGCTCCCTAATATAGGAGCTGCCGGCAACGGCAGGATACTGCAGAAGAAAACAACCGCCACGCCCCGAAAGGGCTGGGCAAGGGTGAGAAGGCGGTGTAAGAGACCACCGTCCGCCGCGGAATCGGCGGAGCTGTGCAGCCCGGGAGCTGAAAGTTCATGTATACCACCGTCTGAGGGTTGCCCGCCCGAAGGCCGGAACTCTGCCTTTTTGGCAGAAAGCCGAGCCACGGTGGAGGGTAGAACGCTGAAGCTGTCGGGCAACCGCCAGCTTAGATAAATGGCAGGCACCACCGCTGCCGAGAGGCAACGGCGGCACAGAACCCGGCTTACAGGGGCGCTGCCTTCCCACCCCTTTTTATATATGTATAATCAAAAACCTATGTTTGAACTTCACGAAACACAATACGCCGCCACCGGGCCCGACTATCAGCACCGGGTGGAGGCAAGAATTGAGAAATACTCGGGCAAGGAGGGATTCCCCAGCATGGAGGAGAGGGAGATAACAGGCGAGGACCTTACCGGCTTCCTCTTCGACCAGCAAGCCATACTCGACTGCGGAGGCAGCCCCAAGACCCGCATGGTTATATGCGGGCTCTGCTTCGTGCTGCCACTGCTCGTGCTCTCGGCATTCCCCGAAAAAAGCCTGCCATGGGGCAAATGGTCGGTAATGGTGGGCATAGCCATCGGAGCGGCTCTCTTCGCCATATACGCAGGAGCACGCCGGCTGTACATAAAAATGGCCACAAGGCGGCTCAGAAAGCGCAACGAGGCCATGGCGCAATTCGTCGACGACGTGCTGAGCTTCAACCCCGAAATAAACATAAACTGAACCCAACACGAAACCAGCCATGACAAACCTACCCGACTTCATGAAGTATAAGGACCGCTTCAGCGTGAACGGCTTCATCGACAAGATGCAGCGCATAGCCAAACGCTCGGGAGCAAAGCTCTGCTATGCAGCCCTGATACTCTACTACACGCTGCAGAGCGACCAAGTAAGCACAAAAGACAAAGCCGTGATCATAGGAGCACTCGGCTACCTCGTAAGCCCGCTCGACGTAATACCCGACGCCATACCACTGGCCGGACTGGGCGACGACCTCGCAGTGCTCATCTACGTGCTCAACAAGGTGTGGGGCAACGTGGGCGACGACATAAAGCTCAAGGCAAGAGGAAAACTGAAAACGTGGTTCGACGACGACGAAATGGACGGCGCCGACCGGCTGTTCGACAACATGCCCGAGGACAACCCCGTATGACGCAGCAACTGCTACTGGTGGGCCTCGTGCTGGGGCTGTGCGTGGCCTACGTGGCACGCAGAATCTACATCACCGTGAGGCGCGCCGGCGACCGATGCTATGGCTGCAAGGGGTGCGCGCTCCACGACCAGCTGATGAAGAAAAGAGCCCCACGCCACCCCCACGGAAAGCCTCTTTGCTATCACAACAAAAAATAATGGGCAAATTATTTGTTGGTAAATAAAAAATGTCTTAACTTTGCACTCGCTTTACAGCAGAACATTGGTACCTTGTCCGAACGGTTAGGTAACGGTCTGCAAAACCGTTCAAAGCGGTTCGACTCCGCTAGGTACCTCCACATTGGCAGTAAAGCCACAGCCGGAAATGCTTCCGGCTTTTTTTTATATCCGGTAGAAGAGCCTAAGAGAACGCCGGCCAGACACCTGCAGCCAAGCATACAACACCCCGCGACACGCACTCCCAGCCTCAGCAGCCACCGCCCACGCCGCCAGCAGGCCCAGCAGCCCACAGCAGCAGGGAGCTACGACATTTTATTATATATATAGTGAGAGAGCGGCATTTGTGTGTGGGCAGGGGCATTCATCGCGGCAGGGCTAATTTGCTTGTGGCGGTCCCCCCATTTCCCCCTCCTCACGGAGAGCCGGCAGCAACCGGACGGCCATTACCGCCTTGGCGGA
>CAZUWO010000017.1:0-34259 GCA_964623995.1 uncultured Prevotella sp.
GTCGCTCACGGCCAACGTGGTCGGCACGGCCATATCATCAGAACAGTACTCCCTAAACAGCGAAGGCGGCAACTACGCTTACAGTGTAGACGGCAACACATGGTCGCTAACCTCAGAGGCTATATACGAAAACAAGCTGCGGCCCCTCACTTTCGCGCTCGGCCTTAACCACCAATGGAAGTACACACGCAATGTTTACTCGGGCAGTGTGGCATCAACCAACAACATGCACAACAGCAACCTCTACCTGTTCTCGCAGATAAGCGGAAGCCTTATGGCCTCCCGACTGAGCTACTCGGCCGGTATCGGCCTCAGCAACGTGCTCTACCGGCAGGCCGAAAGCCATTACAGCTACTGGCTCTTCCGCCCTAAGGCCACGCTGACCTACCGCTTTTCGCCGCAGCTGAGCCTGATGTACAGCTTTGAAGTGGCCCAACACATATCGCAGATAGCCATGATCAGCAACACGCGCGTGAAGAACAACTCCTTGGAGTGGACCGTAGGCAACCCCGATATTGAGCCCAACAGCGTGATAACCCACGGCCTCCGGCTGGCCTACTCAAGGCCGCGGCTCTACTCTCAGATATACACCGAGTGGCGAAACAACCGCAACTGCAACATGGCAAACTATGAACGCACCGCCGACAATCAGTTTCTGTACAGCCAAAAGAACCAACCCCACGTCAACATGTTCTACATCAGCAGCTACACCAGCTGGAACGCCGTGGCCGACAGGCTGACTCTGTCGCTCAGCGGTGGCCTGTTCAGGTACTTCAACAAGGGCTCCGACTACAGCCATTGCCTTACAACCTGCAACGTTAGCGGTGCCATCAGGGCCTATCTTGGCCGGTTCACGCTCACGGCACAGGCCGATAACGGCTGGGAATTTATGGAAGGAGAAAACCGAAGCCGTCAGGGCCTCAGCAATTCGGTACAGTTAGGCTACCGCCTGGGGCAGTGCTGGCTGGCAGTTACGTGGTATCACCCCTTCGAGTCAAACCCAAAACAGTTCCGCTCCCGACTACTAAGCCGGTACATACGCAAGGACATCACCATGCGTTCTGCCGACGAGGGCAACTCCATAATGCTGAGTCTGTCGTGGAAACTCAGCCGTGGCCGCAAGTACAAGGACATAAAGCGCACCATGAATAACCACGACACGCAAACCGGAATACTCTGAAGCCGGCACCTGTCAGGCCGTCATCACGCTTTCTCACCGCACGGAGCAGCAGTCGCAAAACATGCCTCGGGCCCACCGTGGCAGCAAGTCGGGAGACAGGTCAGTGTTTCTTTTTCAGCTTGACAGTCAGGTTGTTAAAGTCAGTTTGTGCAGTTTCGTGGTGTGGGTATGCAACCGTAATCGTGTTACGGAGGCTCCGTAATCGTGTTACGAAAGTCTCGTAATGCCATTACGGAACTTCCGTAACAAGATTACGAGACTTCCGTAACGGCATTACGGCAGTGCCGTAACTGTTTTACGGTTTTCAGAGTGAGTTTTAATGGTATTAAGAGCCTCAACGGGTGCCGCTTTTGCCGCAACATAATAAGGCGGCAAAAGCAGCCGGAAAGAGGCCCGCGGCCGGTGCGGAAGCGCCGTCAGCCCTTGGCCAAAGCCTTGAGAGCCACACACAGTGACAGGAATTTGGCCTCGCCGCTGTCGGCCCTCGACGATGCCACTACAGGCACACGGGTGCCATGAAGCACTCCCGCCGTCCTGGCTCCGGCAAAGAGCGACACCGTCTTATAGAACAAATTGCCGGCCTCAATGTCGGGAAATATGAGCGCATCGGCCTTTCCGTCTATTGCGGAATGTTGGTCTTTGGCCAGCATTGCCTCACGAGAGCAAGCCGATCTAACGTCCATCGGGCCGTCAACTATGCACGGTCCCAGCCCGCCGGCGGCGGCAATGGCCTTCAGTTCGGTGTATTGGCTGAGAAAGGGGAAGTGCTTCAGGTCGGTCTTCTCAGAGCAATGCAGCAGCGCCACCTTTGGTTCCTCAATGCCAAAGCTGCGGCAGAAGTCAACCAAATACCTGAGTTGCACCTTTCGTTGCTCTGAAGTGGGATACGGAATCACAGCCACGTCG
Source organism: uncultured Prevotella sp. (assembly GCA_964623995.1). GTDB lineage: Bacteria > Bacteroidota > Bacteroidia > Bacteroidales > Bacteroidaceae > Prevotella. The sequence continues at coordinate 2,087 of CAZUWO010000017.1, forward strand.
GTTAGAAAGAGCAGCTTGTTGTAGGCCGGAATTTCAACAGTAGCTATGTGAGTAAGCACATTGCCCGGCTCCATCAGCCCTTTCTGCTTGTCGAGTAATGCCCTCAGCAGCACGTCGGTATTGAGATGGCCCTTCATTATCACGTCGCCCTCACCCCGTTTCACCGTTTCCACGGCCCGCTGCGATGCCTCTTGCGGTTCGCCGTCTATGCCAATGTAGGTGCAAAGTTCCTCGGCCTGTGCCTTGTCGAGTGCATATCGGGTGGCCTGATCGGTGGGACAAACTGCAACTACCCGCGGTTTGCGGCTCTCGCCGTGCAGGCTCGACAGCATCTCCCTGAAGTTAGTGATGGGTTTCATGGCTCTTTTCTCGTTTAAGTATTCATAGGTCAGCGGCAGCCCTTTTATGCTCCGGCTGCCTGGTGTTGCTTTTTTCTATTTTGCAAATATAGTGTTTTTATTTCCATTGGCGAAGGTTTCTCGCTGCGTTAACATAAATTTGTTATGGCCGTATTGCCCATTGGGCGGGCTGAATGGTGAATCTTTCGTGCAAGAGGTTAAAAATTCCGCCACAGGAAATATTTTCCACAGTGATGCAATAATGTATAAAAATAAATTCCTATCTTTGCACAACATAGGGAGTTATGCCGTGAGGGCAGCCCCGTATTGCACTATTTAAACAACAATTACCTATTTTTCTATGAAAGTTAAAATTATTTTTGCCCTTCTGTTTCTGTGCCTATGGCAAGGAGCATGGGCCCAACGCATCGACTTTAACAACTATGGTCGCAAGGAATCTGAGGGACTCGAGCCCGGCTATCAGGCATGGACGTTTCCCCGAAGCATCTCAGCCGAGAAAGATTTTGCCACTGCCGGCGGCGACACCATACACATAGTGCTCTCTGCTGTTGAGGGACTGGCCGGCAATGGCATACGCACCAACTACTGGAAGCAGGGCGTGGCCAATCTGGGCTATAAGCTTGTGGGCGACGAAGCGGCCGCTATCTTCATTCCGGACCTCACTAACCCGAACGACTGTGAGGATGTTACGGGCGGGAGTTGTGGCCTTCAGCTGCAGGTTTCGGGCCTAAGCGCGGGCCGTCACAGCCTGTTGGCCTACCACAACTGCACCGACGGCTACACCACGGCTATGCCTACGCTCGACGTTATCGTTGACGGCAAGACCGTGGCCACGGGCATTCGCCAGACAGTTAGGGCCACAAAGCCGGCCGAATCGGGCTTTTCGTACATCACTTTCAATGCCACCGAGGGCCAGCCGGTAACAATTCAGTACGTGTCGAAACCGGTAGAGGGCGAGACTTACCCGTCAACTAACTCTATTATCAATGCTATCGTCTTCGATGAGCCTAACCCTCTCACCGCCGCCACAGACCCACTGCCGGCCAATATGGACTGGCACGTTGACGCTGACAGCACTAACGAGGTGAGATTGGCATGGAAAGGCAGCGCGCTGGCAGTGCGCCACCACCTGATGTTGGGCACTTCGCCGGGCCAACTCACTGAAGTCATGGCCTCGACCGACACTACCTACACCCTGAAACAGGTAAACAACCTCACGTATTATTACTGGCGGGTGGACGAAGAGACTGCCGACGGCACCGTGTACAAGGGCGACGAGTGGGCGTTCAGGCCCCGACATCTGGCCTTTCCCGGTGCTGAGGGCTACGGTCGCTTTGCTAACGGAGGCCGAGGGGGCATGGTTTACCACGTGACTAACCTGCTCGACGACAACAATCCCGGCTCTTTCCGCTACGGAATAGAGAACCTTAGCGAGCCCCGCACAATAGTTTTCGACGTAAGTGGCTACATTCCGCTGCACGGTAAGCTCACTGCCTCGGGCCAGTTCATAACCGTTGCCGGCCAGACAGCACCGGGCAAGGGCATCTGTTTCGGTGGTGCGGCCATGGGCTTTGGCAGCGACCAGATTGTAAGATTCATCAGAAACCGGGTGGGAAGCGGTGAAACGAGCGACGGAATGGGCTTCCGCAGTGCCCGCGAATCCATTATGGACCACTGCTCTATAAGCTGGAGCATCGACGAAGGATTCTCATCGCGCGAGGCCGGCAACATAACTCTGCAGCGCACTATGATAGCCGAGGCCCTCAATCATGCCCACCACAACAAGTACGAAGGTGACCCTGCCCACGGCTTTGCTGCAGTCTTCGGCGGCGATATAGGCTCTTTCCATCACAACTTGATGGCCGACAACAGTGGCCGAAACCCACGACTGGACGGCGGTATGGACGGAGCAGGCTATTATATGGGCCGTCTTGACATATTTAATAATGTGGTTTACAACTGGATGGCTCACCCGGCTTACGGCGAATCGCATGAAGCCAACTTCTTCAATAACTTCTACAAGGCCGGACCGGCTACGACAAAGATGTGGATTCTGCGTGCCGACGTAAACCAGAGAGGCTCTAACCGTGGCACCGAAAGCTACTACTACATGGGCAATGTGCTCGTAAGAAGCAACAATCAGGTTGTGTTTGACGGCACAAAGCACGGCAACGGCAAGTCGACAAATGTGGATGGAGGCATGTGGCAGCTTGTAAACACGATGCCGGTGGACTGGGAAGTGTGGGTGGACAAGCCTTTCTTCCCTCACTATGCTAAGGTAGAGACGGCCCGTGAAGCCTATAAGAGCGTGCTGAGTGACGTTGGCTGCACGCAGCCTGTATTCGACGACCACGACAAACGGATGATTCGCGAGACGCTTACAGGCAAAGGAACCTACAAAGGCTCTGTAACCGGCAAGTACGGAATAATAGACACCGAGGAGGATGTGGGCGGACTGGAGGTCTATCCTGAGGAAACACGGGCTGCCAGCTATGATACTGACCAGGACGGAATGCCCGACTGGTGGGAGAAGCTGAAGGGAACCGACCCCAACAATGCCGACAACAACGGCGATGACGACCAAGACGGCTACACCAACCTTGAGGATTACCTGAACTGGATGGCCGAAACCCACCTGATGTTGCAGTCCGACCGGAAGGACACCCTGAACCTTCGCGAGCTCTTTGCAGGCTATGAGAAGGCTCCTGTATATAGCTTCACAACCTCAGGGCAGGTTGAACTGGCCCTCGTAAGCGACAGTCTGCTCACCATAGCAGTGCCTTCGGGCTGCGTTGGCTTGCAATCGGCCACGCTCTCTGTTGTCGACGGCGATGGCTCAACATACTCCCGCCAGCTCAATATGGCCATACTCGGCGACGCTGCCACCGGCATCAGCCGTCAGTCGGTGCAGGATGCCGTCCTCGTAAAGGTGGAAGTATACCAGCTTGACGGCAAGAAGGTGGCCACGTTGAGCCCCTCCTCCATCACCACACTGCGCAATCTGCGACTGCCGGGCATAGCTTCAGGCACATATATCATAAAGGCTACCGACACGTCGGGTCACAAGCACAGCGCCAAGGTGCTGAAATACTGAGCCACATAAGGCCCTTATGCCGAAAGGAAAAGCGGCATAGCAAGCCGGTAACATATTATTGCGGCAGACTTTTTGAGCCATTCAAGCTCAAGGAGTCTGCCTTTTCGTGCCGTGATGCTAAAGCCACAACAGCACAGAACCAACATGACAAACAGTGAAAATATATGCCTTAGGCTGCCGAAAAGCATACCTAAAATGCGGGAAAAAGGAGCTTCGGGCATACCTAAAAATGATGATTATGCTGCGCTTATGACTTTTCGGCCACCCGGGTGAGCTGTTTTTTCAGTAATTTTGCACTGCAAAAAGCGAATAAGAATATTATGATAAAGAAGATTATCTCACTGATTTACATTCTGTTGCTTGTGGCAATGGCCGCAGCTACCATACTTGAGAACAGCCGTGGCACCGACTTCGTTCACTCAACCATATACGGTTCGTGGTGGTTTGTAGCACTTTGGGCGCTGCTTGTGGCCTTTGGCGTGTGCTATATAGTAAAGATGAAGGTGCGGAGGGCATCAATTCTGGCGCTCCACCTGTCGTTTGTGATAATTCTTGTGGGTGCCTTGCTCACCCATCTCACATCACAGCAGGGCATGATAAACCTGCGACTGGGCAAGGCTGCCAGCAGTTTCGTAACCTCAGACGGCAATAACGGAATGCGAACCGTTAGCCTTCCCTTCCGGTTAAAGCTGAACCGCTTTGCCACCAAATATCATGACGGCACCGATGCCGTAGCCGACTACGAGTCGGAGTTCACAGTCGAGGACGGCAACAGGCAGTTCCGGGCCGCCGTATCAATGAATCACATATTCTCTTACCGTTCTTTCAGGTTCTATCAGGCCTCCTACGACTCCGACGGCAAGGGCAGTACGCTCTCTGTTAATTCCGATCCGTGGGGCATTCCCGTTACCTACACGGGCTACGGGCTGCTCTTTCTGTCGCTAATATGGATGCTCATAGCCCCCCGAGGCACCTATCGCCGGCTGCTGAGGAGCCCACTTCTGCGCAAGGGCTCGCTGGTACTGGCCCTGCTTATGGGTTCTGTGGCAATGCAGGCACAGTCGACCCTGCCCAAGGAAACAGCCGAACGGCTCGGCCGTTTGTGCATGCTGTACAACGGACGCATATGTCCGGTGCAGACTTATGCCCTCGACTTCTGCAAGAAGATATACGGAGCACGCAGCTATAAGGGCCTAACGGCAGAGCAAGTGCTAAGCGGCTGGATATTCTATGGTAACGAATGGAGCGCCGAACCATTCATAAAGGTGAAGAAAGGCGCACTGAAGAAGGAGTTGGGGCTTAGCGATTACTGCTCACTAAATTCGCTTTTCAACCCCATGTCGGGCTATAAGCTCACCAATTATGTAGAGAACTACTACAACGGACAGCACGATAAGCTGTCTACACAGGCAGCAGAGGTAGACAATAAGGTTATGCTCATAATGACGTTGCGGCAGGGACTGTCGCTAAAGATGCTGCCTTACACCACGCCTAAGGGCCAAACCACGTGGTACGCGCCTACCGACTCGCTGCCCGAAAACATGGAAGCGCAGCACCGAATGTACATAAAGCACGTGTTTCCGCTCATATACGAGGACGTGAGGCGGGGCAATACTGAGCGCGTTGACGAGTACTTCAGCAAAATGAAGATATACCAACAGCAGAGCGCAGGTAGCTCTCTGCCTACTGGAACCCAATATAAGGCCGAGCGAATAAATAATGCCGTGCCCTTCGCAACGGTGCTTTTCATGGTTAATCTTACGCTTGGGTTCGTGGCTTTGTTCTATTTCATTTACCGGTTGACGCGCTCCTGCCGCTTCAAGGCACTCGATGTGGGGCTGCCTGTAATGCTTGTGGCCTCGTTCTTGACCCTGACTCTGGCCCTGGCCCTGCGGTGGATAATAAGCGGAAACATACCTATGGGCAACGGCTATGAAACCATGCTCACCGTGGCATGGCTTGTTCAGCTCATCGCCATAATACTAATGAGGCGCATAAGAATAGTGCTCGTGTTCGGATTCCTGCTCTCCGGATTCTTCCTCCTGGTGAGTCACATAAACCAAATGGACCCTGCCATCGGGCAGATAATGCCTGTTCTGAACTCGCCTTTGCTCTCTGCCCACGTGGGAGTTATAATGACAAGCTACGCTCTCATATCTCTCACGTTCATCTGTGGCCTTATGGGGCTGCTGTTGCGTAGCCATGCCGCCGAGCTTCAGGCGCTAAGCCTCGTCTTTCTATATCCGGCCATGACCACTTTGGGCATAGGCATCTTCCTCGGAGCTATATGGGCCAACGTCAGTTGGGGCAATTACTGGAGCTGGGACCCTAAGGAGACGTGGGCACTCATAACGTTTATGATTTACGCTGTGGCCCTTCACCGCAGCTCTATCAGCTGGTTGCAGAAGCCGCGGGCCTACCATCTGTACATGGTTCTGGCCTTCCTGAGCATTATTATGACTTATTTCGGCGTAAACTACTTCCTCTCCGGCATGCACAGCTACGCTTAACGGCAGCCTGAAACCAACGGGTTTTGCATGCAAACCCACTGATTTCGGTGGTAAATATTATAAGTATAAAAAGCAATTATGGCCGACAATCAATGATTGCCGGCCATAATCTGTTTATTGTTTGGCCCGTAAGAGCTTAACCCTTGGGCCTGTTCTGCTTAGAGCTCAAACTTGTAGCCCAGCGTGATTTGGAACACACTGTTCTTGCAATCGCTACCATCGGCCACCTTGGTGAGGCCCCAATTGTAGCGGGCATCAATAACAAGAGGCAGCGTTGGCAGCTCATAGCTCACGCCAACGGGGATTGAAAAGTCTACAGTCTTGGCGTCAACGTCTTGCGAAACACTTGTGCCGCCACTCTTGGCCTTGACAGAAGAGTTGACGTTAAAGCCCGGCTGGATGCCCAGTTTCACTGCAAGCCCCTTCACCACATACACGTTTGCGAGGATAGGAATGTTTATATAGTCGAGCTTATCGGTAACAGTAACACCGCTTACCTTCTCCTTTGCGCCCTGCATGGAATAGAGCAGGCCACCCGTAATGCTGAAGATGTCGGTGGCTTGATACTCTATCTCGGCCCCAACAGCCAGCCCGCAGCGCGGGTCTGAATCGTCAAGGTCGGTCAGATTGGCTATGTTGAGTCCAACTTTAGGCTGCAATGTAAATGTACCAACAGAGTGTTGAGCGAACGATGCTGCCGAAACGAGCATCACCATGGCTGTAAGAATAATCTTTTTCATGTTCTGTAATACTTTAAAGTTGTTGATAATGTTGATTAACATCTGCAAAGTTAAGCGTTATTTTCTATCCGCCAAGCGCGAAAAGGAAAATCTTTTCTCTGCCGGTAAAGATTTTTTCGCCGCACCATATTAATAATGTGGAAGGCCGGAACATCAGCCATCAGCGCAACATGCTGACGGTGTGGCCATACGGAAGAGCCATGACGGCAACGCGGTGGCTGTCCGCTGGTTTTCGGCAAAGTGTAAGAAAAGGAGATAAAAGTAAGCTGTTCTGTTAAATTCTAAGTAATTTTTTACAGTCCCATTATTTCTTTGTAACTTTACAGGCAGAAATAAAACAATTTAAAATGCATTTTAAATGGAAACTAAATGCGCCAACACAAGAACAAAAGGCTAAGGCCGAAGAACTGGGACAAGGGCTAAACATCAGCCCGTTGCTGGGATGGCTGCTCATGCAGCGTGGCATAACAACCGTCAGTGCTGCCAAGAGATTCTTCCGCCCGCAGTTGTCCGACCTTATAAATCCATTCCTAATGAAGGACATGGACTTAGCTGTCGACCGGCTCAACAATGCTATGGGCCGCAAAGAACGCATTCTTGTCTACGGCGATTATGATGTTGACGGATGCACTGCCGTGGCTTTGGTCTACAAATTCCTACGGCAGTTCTACTCAAACATAGACTACTACATTCCCGACCGTTACGATGAGGGCTACGGAATAAGCAACAAAGGCTTGCAATATGCCAGCTCCACGGGCGTGAAGCTGGTCATAATACTCGACTGTGGCATAAAGGCCATAGAGGAAATAGGCCTTGCCAAGCAGATGGGTATTGACTTTATAGTGTGCGATCACCATGTGCCCGACGAGACGTTGCCCAATGCCGTGGCCGTGCTCGACCCCAAACGGCCCGACGATCCCTACCCCTTTAAGGACCTTTGCGGCTGTGGCGTGGGCTTCAAGCTAATGCAGGCCTTCGCGAAAAGCAACGGAATACCCTTCACTAGGCTCATTCCGCTGCTCGATTTCTGTGCCGTGAGCATCGCCGCCGACTTGGTTCCGGTGGTGGATGAGAACAGAATACTGGCCTTCCACGGCCTTAGGCAGCTCAACCAGAACCCAAGCGTGGGCCTGAAGGCCATAATCGACACTTGCGGACTCACTGGACGCGAACTCTCTATGAGCGATATCATATTCAAGATAGGCCCCCGCATCAACGCGAGTGGGCGCATGGAGAGCGGCAAAGAAAGTGTAGACTTGCTCGTGGAGCGCAACTTCGAGACCGCACTTGCAGAGGCTCACCACATAGATAAGTACAATGAGCAACGCAAAGACGTTGATCGCCAAATGACTGACGAGGCCAACCACATCGTGGAACGGCTGGAAAAGCAAAACCACCGCTCCAGCATCGTGCTCTACGATGAGAACTGGAAGAAGGGCGTAGTGGGCATAGTGGCTTCCCGTCTTACCGAAATATACTACCGTCCTACCGTAGTGCTCACCCGTGACGGCAATTTGGCAACGGGGTCGGCCCGCAGTGTGGCGGGGTTTGACATCTATTCGGCCATAAAAAGCTGTCGCGACCTGCTGCTTAGCTTCGGAGGGCACACCTATGCCGCCGGTCTCACGCTCCGGTGGGACGATGTCAAGGAGTTCCGCCGCCGCTTCCAGGCCTACGTTGACGAGCATATACAACCCGAACAGACACAGGCCACGCTCGAGATTAATGCCGAAATAGACTTCAAGGATATAACCCGAAAGCTCCATTCCGACCTTAGGAAGTTTGCTCCTTATGGCCCCGACAACCCCAAACCGGTGTTTATGACTGAGAATGTCTATGACTACGGCACCAGCAAGGTTGTAGGACGCGAGCAGGAACATATAAAATTGGAGCTTGTTGACTCAAAATCGTCAAACGTTATGAACGGCATCGCCTTCGGACAGAGTGCCGCCGCCCGCTACATAAAGTCGAAACGTTCGTTCGACATTGCCTACTCCATAGAGGACAACGTGTTCAAGCGCGGCGCCGTGCAGCTGCAAATAGAGGACATTCGCCCATCGGCCGAGTGAGCTTTGCGCCCTTGGGCCATTACTGTTTAGGCTATATCAATGAGCGATAAGTATCTCGACACGCTGCAACGCTACTGGGGCTACAGCGACTTTCGTGGCATTCAGCGGCAGATTATAGAAAGTATCGGCTCCGGTCACGACACACTCGGGCTCATGCCCACTGGTGGAGGCAAGAGCATTACATTCCAAGTGCCGGCACTGACCATGCAGGGTGTGTGCATTGTCATAACTCCTTTAATAGCCCTTATGCGCGACCAGGTGGAGCACTTGCGCCACCGGGGCATACGCGCCACGGCCATACATTCGGGCCTTAGCCACTCCGAGATTCTTACAAGGCTCGACAACTGCGTGCTCGGAGGGGTGAAACTGCTTTATGTTTCGCCCGAAAGGCTCTCCTCTGAACTATTCCAGACCAAGCTGCGCCACATGAAAGTGAGCCTCATCACCGTGGATGAAGCCCACTGTATAAGCCAATGGGGCTACGACTTCCGCCCCTCCTACCTCGAGATAGCCCGCATTCGCGACCTCGTGCCCGACGTTCCGGTGCTCGCACTCACCGCCACGGCCACGCCACAGGTGGTCGACGACATTCAGCAAAAGCTGCAATTCCACGACGGAAAAGTGTTCCGCATGAGCTTCCAGCGCAAGAACCTGGCCTACGTCGTGCGCCACACTGAGGACAAGATGGCCGAGCTGGTCCACGTGTTGAGCAGCGTCAAGGGCTCGGCCATAGTGTATGTGCGCACCCGTAAGCGCACCCGCGAGGTGTGCAAGGAGCTGGAACAGATGGGCATGTCGGCCACTTTCTACAACGCCGGACTCGAACCCACTACCAAGAACGAGCGACAACGCCAGTGGCAAGCTGACGAAAAACGCATCATGGTGGCTACCAACGCCTTCGGAATGGGCATAGACAAGCCCGACGTAAGGCTTGTTGTGCACTACGATGCGCCCAGTTCGCTCGAGGCTTACTTTCAGGAGGCGGGCCGTGGGGGGCGCGACGGGCTCAAGGCCTATGCCGTATTGTTCTACGATCATAACACACGCATACGCCTCTTGAGCCGTGTCAACGAAACGTATCCTAAGAAAGACGAGGTGAGAGCAGTGTATGAGGACCTCGCTTACTTCTATCAGATAGGCATGGGCAGCGGCAGGGGCGCCATGTTCAACTTTGACATCATAAAGTTCTGCAAGGCTTTCCGCCACAGTTCCGTAACCACCGACTCGGCTTTGCAGCTTCTCGACCGCGCCGGATACATAGAGTACGAGCCGTTTCCCGACTTTAGCGCCCGCCTTAGGTTCCTTCTCAGCCGCAACGAGCTGAGCAGGCTCGACAGCCTTTCGCCCACAGAGACTACCGTTATCACCACTCTGCTGCGCACCTATGGCGGACTCTTCACCGACTATCAGTTCATACACGAAAGTTATATAGCCGAAAAGACAGGGCTGAAGGAGCACCAGCTCTACAACGTGCTTAAGGGACTGAGCGCCCGACGCATAATAAACTTCGTGCCCCACAGCGTTACGCCCTACATACGTTACCGCACCGACCGCGTGGAAGCCGACGAAGTGGAACTCAACAGCGACGTTTACGACAGCCGCAAGGCCGAATTCGAGCACCGCATAGCCACCGTAATACAGTATGCCGAAACCGATAATCGCTGCCGGAGCGAGATGCTTGTAGGCTACTTCGGTGAGCAACAGGCCACTCCTTGCGGCATATGCGACTACTGTGCCGGCCATAAGGAACGGCAGCCGGCCTCGGTCCGCGACGCCATACTGCACCTCCTGGCCGACCATAATGCCCACTCCATGAAGCAGCTCTACGCCATCGGCCACCCCATGGAGCAAATCGACGCCGAGCTAAGGCAGCTACTGAGCGAGGAAAAGGTGCAAGCCGAAGGCGACGGAGTGGCTTTGGCGCGGTAGTGCCGTATGGTTCCCGACCTCAGCATGCGCAAGCGGCGGCTTCAGCTATCCCTAAAGCGGCTCAAAAATCTCTAACAAGTTGTCAAGAAGCTATTTGCAGTCAATAATCATCTCCATTTTAAGAGAGGTTGATACCATGGAATTATAAAATTGATAGAAAATTTTTTTATTAAGAATATTAGTCGTACATTTGTGGCAAACATTTAAAAAGGAGAATAATATGGCTACAATATCAAGCAAAGTACCAACACAAGGAATTTACATTAATGTACCTAAGGTTGATTGGCCACTACTCCGTGAGTTAATCAGAAAGTTTGGATGGCAAGCTGAAACAAGCGAACAGCTGCTCGAAAGATTTGTTAGCAGCCGCCCTTCATGTGCAGATCTTAGCGATGATGATATAATAAAAGAAGTCCAAGCTATAAGATACTCCAAATGAAAGTAATCATAGATACAAACATTTGGATATCTTTTCTCATTGGCCATCAGTCAAAATTGATGCGCTCTATATTAACAGACAGCCGAGTTGAGGTATATGTTTGCCAACAATTGATAGAAGAAATCAAAGAAGTAGCAAGCAGAGGCAAAATCGTAAAATATCTTAGGTCCAATGATGTTACCGAAATGTTTGCCATTATCAATTCTTTCTGCACCTTTGTAAATATTAATGCAGAAGCCCCATATACTGCTGTGCGTGACCCTAAAGATGTGTATTTGCTTTCATTGGCAGAGGCTATTGAAGCCGATTACATTGTAAGTGGCGACGCCGACCTTACAGATTTGGGGCAGCATAAGCACACTCAAATCATTAAGCTGACCGATTTCAAGCAAATATTGTCATACTAACTTTTAAGCAGTAAAGTCCTTTTGGCACTGGCATACATTGCCATTGCGATAAATACCTTAAACTTACTTCAGGCAAGACAACACCTACCGAGGCGCTGTTTGTGCCCTTTCGGTGCGCCAAGGCAATGCGTTCACGGGGCGAAACATATGGTTCCTACGTTGTAATCCTATAGAAAAAGGTTTTTTGCTACGTAGAAAACAATTAAAAGCTACGTAGAAAAACAATGAGCGTTAGCAAGGTTTTCCAAGCGCAAAAAGCATCTATCCACAGGCAATCATTCAGTTTTAGGGTGCCTTACGCATAACTTCCGGCCCCGTATGCCATAAAACTGTGCCTAAACTCAATAAAGCATTATGTTAAGCATAAAATGCAACCAATCAGCACTATAAACAAAATAAAAATTTGCTTGCCCGGAAAATTCTTCTTATTTTTGCACGTAATAAAACGTTTTTGTCATGACAGCAATAGAACTTAAAACTTCCTTATTGGATTCTATACAAAGCATTGATGACGTAAACCTCATCGAACGCATTAGCCGTTACGTTAAGAAGGCAATAAGGGAGAATAAGAAAAACCAAATCACAAAAGCTGATTTGGTTATCGATCCGGAAGTGGCTGCCATTGTAAAGAACATGAAAGGCGGACCGGCTATAGATGATAAAGAAGCCATTCATAGGCATTGGGAAGAGAAATACAAATGATTAGTGCATTTCTTGATACTAATGTAATCGTTGACTATCTGGTCAAACGAGATAGATTTTATACCGATGCAGCAGTAATTTTAAGCCTGGCCAAGAACAAGAAGATCAGGCTTTACGTTGCGTCTTTATCTTTTGCTACGGCCAGTTATTTAATGGAGAAGCACTATCATAATAATATTGATTCCATTAAATTAGCCATATCAAACTTCATAAGGTTATGTAACGTAACCGTTGTAGACAGGTCTACTGCTGAGTTTGCTATTGCTTCTTCGTTTAAAGACTTTGAAGATGCCATGCAGAATGCGTGTGCTTTAGAGTGCAAGGCCGACTATATCGTAACAAGAAACCCACAAGATTTTGATCAATCTTCCTTGCAAGTGGTAGAGCCTAACGAGTTTTTAGAGATACTTGTAAGGTAGAATAGGCTAAAGAATACCATAATAGGGCCATTTGTTGCTACTGAAGACGATGCCCGCCGCACGCCATTGGCCAATAACCAGAAATGCCAATGCTGCAAATTTAAACGGTTTTATAAGTACAAAACCGGCCACTCGGCCGTCCTAAATATGTAAAACCTCAAAAAATATGAATAATACTCTGCGCCAAATAGTAAGTCCGCTTTGTCGCCTTTTGGCAGCCATTGCCCTGCTGTTGGGCATATTGGCGGCTGCCGAAATGCTTGGTGCAGGCTTCGCTGAGGGTGACAACATATCAGATAGCCTTGTCTTTCCCGTAACGGTGGGGTGCATGCTGGTGGCCTTATTCCTGCATATCATCATTCATGAGTGCGGACATCTCGTGGCCGGACTGCTTTCCGACTATCAGTTTCTATCGTTTCGCGTATTCAATATCACCCTTGTGCGCAACCGGCAGGGCCACTATTCCATACGCCGATATACCCTTCCGGGCACCCTTGGCCAGTGTTTGCTCGTGCCGCCCCACCAGTTTCTGCCCGAGAGTGTGCCCTATTTCTGGTATAACGCGGGCGGCATCACGGCCAATTTGCTCACATCTGTTGTGGCCTTTGCGGTGCTTGCCTGTGACAAGACATCGCCTTTGGCCTACTTCTTCCTGCTCTGCTTCGTGTGGATAGGCCTGTTAATGGCCCTTGCAAACGGCATTCCGCACCGCTCAACAGGCATCTGGAACGACGGCATGAACCTGCGTGCGCTACGCCGTGACAAAGGGTTGAGGGCGCATTTCTATAATCAGCTTACCATCAACGCGCTGCTAACCTACGGCCAACGCTACAGGGAGATGCCGCAATGGCTCTTTCCCAGCGTGCAAAACATGGACTACAGCAACCCACTATTGTTTGCAGCAAGGCTCAATGAGATAAGCAGGCTCGAGGACGAGGGGCAATACCTCAAGGCCCATGGCATGATAGAGGAAGTGTGGGAGCACAAGATGGCGCTGCCACAGGGGCTCGTCAATGACATAAAATCGGAATACCTGCTGCTCGAACTGCTCACACTGCGCCGCCCTTCGGTAGAGGCGGCCCTCTGCGACCGTCGCCTTCAGCGCTACTTACTTAAGGCAGGCACTTGGTCGGCCAGCAGAATGGCACTGCAATATGCCCTTGCCCTCATCGTGGGTCATAACACAAGCCGGGCAAGAACCTTAAGAGTAAAGTTCGAAGTGCGTGCTCCGGGCTTCGTTTATCAGGGCGAAGTGCCCACCGCACGTGCCCAAATGGACTACGTCAAGGCCGGTTACGCCACATGGCTGCGCCAGAATGTCGTGCTCTGAGCTACGCCGCCACGCGCCAACAGATTAGTCATCAGAGTTGCTCAAGGGCTCTTCCATTTCGAGAAACTGCTTTCTGTAGACCGAGGGAGTTATGCCAACCGACTGCTGAAAAAGCTTATAGAAGGTTGAAGACGACGTAAACCCGAGGTCGCTCCATAGCTGCTTGAGCGGATAATCCACTGCTTTGCGGTCAGAAAGTATGCGCACGGCCTCGTTGATGCGGTATGAGTTGATGAACTGCTGATAGCTCATGCCGCTTTTTTCATGTATAACGGTAGAGAGATATGTGCGGTTAGTGCCCAGCATGGCGGCCAGTTTCTCTCGTGTAAGCTGCGGAATCTTGTAGGGTTTTTCCCGCTCCATCAGCTCGCAAACGCTGTCATAGAACTGCTGTTTGCGCTCCGTGTCGTCGAGTAGTCGTGCCGACGGCTTGTCCGTTTGGCCGTCGGCAGCCTGCGCCTTCTCCATTTCGGCAATGCGCTGGCGGGCCTTTTGCTGTTGCTCAAGGGCCTTAACGTTCTGTGCCACAACACGTTTTATGAGCCTGTTTCGCGAACGCAGCACCAGCAATATAATGATTAGTGCCGCCAACAGTATAACAGTAATGCTCAGCATCATCACTATGGCGCGGTGCTGGCTCTCTATCTGCTGGCGCTTTTGCTCGTCCTGGCGCTGCTGTCGCTGCATTTTGCTCATCATTTCGCGCTCCCTCATCAGCCGTTCCATGTTGGTACGGCTCAGCGTGTCCATACCTGCGTTGGCCTTTAGCAGTGCGTTTATGGCGCCGTTGCTGTTTCCCATCCTCACATAGTTATCAGCAAGCAGGCGGTAACAGTCAATAACACGGTTTGATAGCGAGTGTTCTTCCGACAGAGTCAGCGCTTTCATCACGTTCTGGCACGACTCCTCCAGCCTGTCTTGCCTGCTTTGCACCTGCGCCAACTGCAACAGCACGTCGGGGTAGAGGTTAGTCTGGCCGTAGTGTCGGGCCAGAGTGTCGGCCTTTTGAGCCAAGGTGAGGGCCCGGTCCAAATGGTTCAGCTCCGTCTCCACTTCCGAATAAAGCACGTAAACCGATGCCACGTCGGCATAGCGGTAGCTGTTGTAGAGCTTCAGTGCCGCGCTAACATAGTTCAAAGCTGCCTTGTAGTTGCCCTTCAGCTTATAATATAGCGCCAGATAATAGGCTCCCATGAACTCCTGTTCCACGTCATTGTGGCCCACACCGTAGCGGTATATGCTGCGGGCATAACTGAATCCCTCGCTGTCTATAGCCGATTTAGACAGTATAAGCAGGTTTCCGTAGACGCGTATTTTTAATGTTTCGTAGTGCGATTCTTCAGCCAAGTCGAGACTTTGGAAGAAGAACTGTTGCGCCATGAAATTGTTATTCTCATACATTGCCTGATATATGCCGCGGGCGTTAAGCACCAAAGCGCCTATAGAGTCGTTGCCCGTTTGGCGCGAAAGCGTCCAAGCACGGTCCAGAGACTTGCTTGCCTGCTCGCCGTAGCCGGTAAAGAGCTGCGCCAATCCGGCGTAAAGGTGGCCGTAACCCATAGCCCGCTTGTCGCCGTTGGGCCCCAACAACCTCAGGAGTCGGCCCGACAGCGTGCCCAACTCGCCGTAGCGCGACATGCTTCGGGCCTCTTCGCACTGCCGCAGCAGCTCTCCGGTGGCTTTCTTGCCCGTGGCCGACGAGGCAGGCAGGGCCATAGCAAGCAGCAGAATGATGTGCAAAAGGATCCTATATTTAATATAAAGGACTGCAAGTTTAGTTGTTTACTAATTTGGTTACAAAGTTAACAAAACGTTTTAATATTCGTTTGTTTTACAACAAAAATAGCCTTTTTTTATTCGAATTCGACAAATTGTCGCTCGTGGAAAACGAAAATTTGCCCAGTTTTGCCCGTATTCTTAATTTTACAACCCGAAAAAACACACGCACAAACAAAACATAACAAATACCTGTTTGCCTAAAAACAACCGGACGTAATATAATGATTATGGGAAAATTCTTACTTGCACTGTTTGCCGTAATGCTTGCAACGCGACTGCAAGCCGCTACTACTACCGAAAGTTTTGAGACTGTAAGCATTGTCGATGCTGAGGGAAAGCCCCTCCAGAATGCATGGAGTCAGGGTAGCGGACTGTCAAACGGCTGGAAGGTTGTGGGTGGAAACATAGTAGCAAGCGCCGGTAGCAGCAACTACGGGCTATGGACCAAGGCCCACACGGGGCAGAAATCGCTCGAGGCTTCCTACAGTTCCACCAACAAGTCATTCGTTGTCATAACGCAAAAGCTGTCGGGCGAGCTGAAGTTCTGGGCCCGAAAAACGTCGAGTAGCTCAAGCAGCAAGGGCACGCTGAAGATACTCGAGGTGGCCGAAGCCGACGGTTCTTACACCGAAAGCGCCACACTGGCCACCTACAACCTAACTACCACGTGGACTGAGTACACGCTCGACCTGGGCACTGAGGGCAAACTGGTGGCCATTAACATGGTGCGCGCGGGCATAGACGACATAACCTACACCACGTTTGAGGCCGCAACAACACCTCAAATGACCGTAACCATGGACGGGGAGACCGTAAAGACGGGCTACACCCACGACTTCGGACTCGCAGACCACGAGGTTTCTGACACCCTAAGGCTAAGAAACTCGGGCGTGGGAACGCTCAATGCCACCCTCAAGGCAACCGAAGGCTACGCCCTTTCGGCCACAACCGTGGCGTTGCAGGCCGGTACCGACACCGCCATAGCAATAACCCAGAAGGCCGAAACCACAGGTTTGAAGCACGGGCAGATAAATATCAGCGCGCCGGAGCTCGACACCCTGACCCTGAATCTGCAGGGACTGGTGCGCGATACGGCAAAAATATACGTCAACTTCGATTCCTTCCCCGACGGATGGACACTTAACAACCCCGACTATGCTACAATAGAGGACGGCACTCTTAAGGCATCGTACTTGTATGCAGCCGAAATCACGTCGCCAATGATAAGCGTAGGCGAGGGCGAACAGCTGTATTTTCGCTACAAGAGCGCCGCTTCGTCGAGCTATCAGGTACCAACCGTAAACCTGTTCTACTCCTCCGACGCCGCCGAGTGGACCCAAGTGGGCGAAAACATAGCTGCCAACGCCGACCAGCAGTGGCGCTCTGCACTCGTCAGTGGTGTGCCAACATCGGCCCGATACATCAAGATTAGCGCCAAATACGTCAGCCTCGACGATCTGTACGGATTCTCCTTGCCGCAAGAAGCCATAATGAGAGCCGACGTGAGCGACATTGACTTCGGCATGACCACTAAGGACTCAACCCGCACTTTCGTTATAAGCAACCTCGGAACCAAGGCCCTCACAGGGCTGAAGGCTACCGTTAGCGACACGGCCTTTACCGTTTCGCTGCCCGAAAGCATTGCCGCCAAGGCCGAGGGCACTTTAACCGTGGCCATGAAGGCATCAGAGCAGGGCCTGCACCGGGCCGTTGTGACCCTCACTGCTGAGAAACAAGACACTGTTAGCTTTGCTACCGAGGGCTATGTGATTAACCCCGAGGCCATGCTCGTAAGCTTCGACGGCGACTCTCTGCCTCGTGGATGGCACGGCAGCGGCTGGACCGTGGCTCAGGGAAAGGCCTCTGCCGGCTACGGAGCAAGAACTCCAAACACCATTACCACCGCAAGGCTGACCGTAAGCAAGGGCGACGAGCTTGCCATAAGGGCCAACAGGGAGTACGATTCGGGCTTCCTGCGCCTCTATTCTTCTGATAATCAGGGACGGGAATGGACGTTGCTGCGCAACTTCGCACCTGAACTGAAGACTGATACCATGACCACGCTCGTCGTCAACGGACTCTCCGAGGGGTCGGTAACGCTGCGCTTTGACGGCAGTTACGCCAACATTGAAGCCATCAACGGCCTGCACATAGACCAGAACGCACCCATAATGGAGCTCAGAGGCGAAGGAAAAGCCCTGATAAGCAACGGCGACAGCATTGACTATGGCATTACTTCGAGGCCGCTTACACATATATATAATGTGGCAAACACAGGCACCGGCACGCTGAAAGTAAGAATTTCGGTGGCCGACAGCACACAGTTTGCAGTGTCAGACTCGCTCCTTTGCGTGGCACAAGACTCGGTAGGGCAGCTAAGTGTTACCCTGCCCATGGGCCAGCCTTACGGCAAGAAGGCCACCGTGCTTACCATAAGGCCCGGAAATGAGGGTTTGGAGCCCATAAGCATAACGCTCACCGGCGAGACGAGAGACTCAACTCTGTGGACCGAAGACTTTGAAAACGGCATCACGACCCCGTGGACCAACCACGGCTGGACAACCGAAACGCCCTACTATGGCAACGGAACCAAGATGGCTTTTGCCACCTCGGCCGACACCACATACATAATTACGCCGCGCCTTAAGGCCAAAAAGGGCGACCGCCTCATATATCAGGCGCTGCTGCCTTGGACCGACGAGACCATGAAAGTGGAGTATTCGACCGACGAACAGGCCACTTGGACCGTGGATTCCATATATCAGTTTGCCAACAACTATACGCTTGCCAACTTTGAATTCACCGCTCCGGCCGACGGCTTTTACTTCATCCGCTTCAGCGGAGGCTACAGTTACGTTGACAATTTCTATGGTTTCCGCTACGCTTCAAAGGCTCACGAGGCCGAGATAAGCTCCGTCGACATGCCCGAAAGGGTTTATCAGTATGCTGATAACAAGATTTCGGCCACCATTCACGAGCTTAACGGCCGCAACGAAACCGTAAATGCCACCCTGCTTGTTGACGGAACTGAGGCCCAAACCATTGATAGCGTTGCCCTCAAGGCCGACAGCACGAGGCAGTTCAACTTCAACTACCGCACGGAACTGAGCCCCGACAGTCTCACTCTGCAGGTAAGGTTCACCTATGGCGGCGACACCCTGACGACAAGCCTCAACACCGTGGCCGTGGTTCCGGCTCCGGTGGTAAGCGAGGAGGGCGGTTTCGCGCTCACGGCAGACAGCTATCCGGCCCTGAAACTGCGCTTCTCGGCGGTGAAAGGATGGAACACAGTGGCCCTACCCTTTGCCCTCGACAGCCTTTCACTGCTCAACGCCGACACTATATATGCCGTTACAGGCCTTAAAGACAACCAGTTGCTAATTTCGGCAAGGCAGAAGCTGGAGGCAGGACAACCCTATCTGCTCCATTCTGACAGTGCCCTGACCGTAGACACCGTGCTCTATCACGTTACAGTATCGGCACCTTCGCCACTCAGCAGCATTGCCGGCGGCAGCACTTTCTATGCCACCTACGACAGCATCAGGCCCACAGGCCACAACATTCTCGTGCTCAGCGCCGACAGCGGGTGCTTCGTCAGACCGGCCGAAGATGCCACAGTGAGGGCCCTTCATGCCTACATTGACAGCCAGAACGGCGAGAGCTGCCTCTACTTGCTCTCCGACGACGGCCGCATAGCCACCACAGTGAGGGCCGTTGATGCCGGCACCAAGGCCGACGGCCGCACCTACGACCTTGGCGGAAGGCTCATAAGCGGCCACAATATGGGCAAGGGCGTTTACATAAAGAACGGAAAGAAAATAATCAAGAAATAATAATCAAAAACAGAAAACAGACAACATGAACAAGAAAACATCCACACTCTTGCTCCTCGGAGCACTGCTTTGCGCCCCCGTTACCATATCAGCCCAGACGCTTGAGATAAGAGGCGTGAAGGCAAACGCACGCTATGACGACGGCTCTACCTATAAAAGCGAATACATTGGCTGGGATTCCGAGAAAGGGAAAGCCATATTCAAGGTGGACCAGGGACTGTGGAAGCTGGGCGTGACGGCCGATACCGTGACGGCAGAGGTGCTGAAGGACGACAACTTGATGTATGCCAACTCGGGCGCTGTATACATAAACGACACCATTGTAACCGTTTACTCGCGCGAAAGTGACGAGGACGCCACAAAGATGGAATTCAAAGTGCGCTGGTGGAAGGCTTCTAACGGCACGCTGTTGAGAGAAGCCACGTTCCCGAAGGAAGCCAATCTGGAGTCGAGAGGCATGAGTTACAACCCCGTTGACGGCAAGGTCTACGGCCTGTTCTACTTTACCGACGTGGCGCTTCCGGTGCCAACAAGCGAGCTTGACTCAACAGAAGTGCAAGAAGGCGATACTACCGACGCGGGATATGCCCTGGCCACGATTGACCTTAACACCATGAAGCTCACACAAATAACCCCAGGCATATACTATGACAACTTTGTCACGCTCGCATGTTCGCCCGAAGGCCGCATATTCGCGATGACTTCGGGGGGCTATCTCGTTGAGTTCGACCGCCAGACGGGCATAATCATGACCAAGACAACGGTAAATGAGAAAGGCGAAACCGTACAGGTGAACAAGTATGAGCATAGCGGAGTGCAGTCGCAATTTAAGCGTCAGGCCGCCTGTTTCGACTTTACCACGGGCAAGATGTATTGGAACGGATTCGTAAACAACGGCATGGGGTATAACGATTTCGGCTCTTACGGTCCGCTGCCCGACCGCTACTGGAAGACGAACCATAAGTATGACACCGCCCTTTACGAAGTTAACACCGAGACGGGCAAGGCAACCCGCATAGCCGGAATAGTGAACCGGCTCTCGCTTGCCTGCATGTGGATACCCGGAAAGGACGCAAGCGAGATTACCGGAATTGAGGAAATAAGCTCCAAGGCCGGCGACAACGTGAAGGTGTACAACCAGAACGGCATGCTCGTTTATGCAGGAAGCAAGGCCGGAATGAACCTTTCAAAGGGCCTGTACATAGCAAAGCAGGGCAACAAGGCAATGAAATTCATAATTAAATAAATTACTATCAAACTACAAACTTGAGCGTGCAGCGGCACAAATTAAGCCACAGGCCTGTGCAGGTCTGTGGCTTAATTCGTCTGTAATGGCGGCAGTGGAGGGCAAATACGGCAGATGGGCTACCCCGCTGGGATTGGGGTAGGTAGTGGAGACTATGTTCCGAGGGTAGCAAGCACCATCGGTTACCGAACGGTGATGCCGCCGGCAGCAATGGCCCCCATGCAAATCGGAACACGGAAAACTTGATTCCGCCATCAGAATTTTATACCTTTGCGGCGGCAAAGATTCGGGGCGGCTTTGCTGTTGTTATAGCCCCATTCACCACTCCATAATCCGTAAAGCTGTTACAGAACTTCTGTAATCGCGTTACGAAAGCCCCGTAACGACGTTACAGAAGTCCCGTAATCGGATTACGGAACTGTCGTAATGCGATTACGGGACTGTCGTAACAAGTTTACGGGAATGTTACTTCATTTTACCATAATAATTCTGTCGGCACGGAGGCAGAAGTAAGGCTACACGGCACAGGCCGTTAAAGCAGGCCGAAGAGCCCGCCAGTAGCAGCAAACGCGATGCTGCCAAGAGGCTATCGGAGCGATACCGTGAGCGGCTGGCTCAGGTTGCTGAGGGCGAGACGGGTGCGCTGCTGCCACTCTTCCATGGTGCGCACGTCGTTCTTGCTCCACGCCGAACCAAAGATGTAGGCAAAATGCTGGCCCGAAGCAATGCCGTTGCGGCTCGCAAGAATGTGGCCGGCTATGCCGTCTTTGCCCATGGGCACTTCCTGCACGCTCATTTTGCACTGCCCTTCGGGGAAAGCCATGCCCACGTAGATTTGGAAGTTGTGCTTGGTGGGTTGGCCAGTGGGGTCGGCATATATGGCATAGTCCTTAGAAAGGATACGGTCGGCAGGCTCGGAGGTGTGGAGCACGATGCCGGCAGCTACGGTAGCGGGGCGCTCAAGCCCATCATACCACACCTCGATGTGGCCGTAGTTGCTGCCCTTGTCGAGGGTTATGAGGCGGTGTTCCACCACTTTCTTGCCGTAGGCGCAGCTAACCGGCGCGAAGTCGAGCTGCATAGTGAACCGCAGCGGACCGTTATCGAGAATCTTGTAGGACTCATAGCAGTAGGGGAATATAATCTTTCCGCCGTCCATCAGGGCCGGAGTGGCGCAGCCAAGTGAGGCCCCCACGTTGTAGCAATCCATGCCATAGCCGTGGTCTAGGTGGAAAGACACGTGCTTGAAGCAGTTGTTCATGTAGAAGGTAGGCAAAACAAGGTCGGGCGTATTCTTAATCCAGACGTCTATTCCGTAACCTATGTCGCCATCGTGTTGGAACTTCGGGCCATAGACCCGGTAGCCGGTGCGGTCGTTTTCCCACGCTATGTCATCCTTGCGGTAGTTGTACTGCTGTCCGTGAACATAGTATATTGGTGGCGGAGGCGTACCAACCGAGGCGGTAAACTCGGCTTTTCCGTGGGGCAGAACGGCCACATCCATTACCACTTTGCGGTCGTGGGTGAGCTGATAGTCAACATTCTGGCCCAGCGCATTGGTTATAACAAACTTCTTTCCATAAGCCAGGCCGAGGTGCTGGTACAAGCTGTCGGCACTGAACTCTACCACCTCGCACCGCTGCCAGGCAGTAGCGTTGGTCACGCTGATGGTGGTCGGGGCCGCAAAACCAACACCAAAGCCCACCGACAGCGCGGCCGCTAGCATACAAATACATCTATTATTTATCATCAATGAACCAATTATTTACAGTTCTATTATCTTTTTCAGCGTCTTTCCGCCGCGGCTCACCTCGGCCGATACAGCCATGTCGCGGTCACGGAGCAGCACTATGCGGGCGCGGCCGTTGGCCAACTGTATGAGCGAGGAGCCGGTATTGGTGCCCTGATCCACAAGGAGGCCGTCGCGGTCGGTGCATCCGAAGGTTACGAAATCCTTGGCGTCGAGACAGATGTTGCCGTCTTTGTCGAGCAAAAGAGCCTCTATGGCCTGCCGTCCGTCGTCGAGGGTAACCTTGCTAAGGGCTATATGGTCGGGCTCTCCCCACTGTGCCGTCTGGTATTGCTGGCAGATGCTGTCGGCAAGATTGACGCCACGGTCGCGCGAAACGGCCTTAAGCACATTGCGGCCACTGTTGAACTGCACGTTCCAATGCAGTCCTGCGGCGGGGAAGTCCTGACTGTTTCGGGTGCGGATGCCTTGCGATTTGCCGTTCAGGAACAACTCAACGCGGTGGCAATTTGAGTAGACCAGCACCTCTTTCTGTTCGCCCTCGGCCCCCCAACGCACCGGCCACGAGTGGCCATATATGCGGAGCATGGGCTTCGTAGTCCAATACGACTGGAAGACATAGTAGCTTTCCTTAGGCGTTCCGTCGCGCTGCACCACGCCCTTTTGGTTGATGTAGGGTATGGGATTGCGCGGACGCAGCGGCGTAGCAAAGTCTTTAAACGTCCAGAAGGCACATCCCGAGAGCCAAGGCATGTTCTCCTGCTCCTTCAAATGCCAGTCAAAGAGTTTCACTATGTACGATTCCGACCAGTCGCCGTTCTTGTCGGCGGCCTTGATTCCGTCGGTATTGCTCTCAGCATGGCGTCCTGCGTGGCTGTCGCCTCCCCACTCCACGTGTATGAAACGGTTGGTATTGTCAAAGCCTTCACGCTCCATGGTCATGTAGTCGCGGTAGGTGTTCTTGTACCAACCGGCCCAAATGGAAGGCGAATACACGTCAACTATGTCGCGGGCAAAGTCGCACCGGCGTATGCAAGTGGGCCTTGAAGAGTCCAGACTGTGTGACAGCTGGTTCAGTTCTGACAGGAACGAGCGTATGCTATCCTTAGAAAAGGTCTCAAAATCGCCCGGCCAGTCAATCTCGTTGCCCAGCCCCCAGAGAATCACGGCAGGGTGATTGCGGTGCTGAGTTATCATATTGGTAAGCATGCGGCGGGCCTGCTGGCGGTAGCTCTTGCCGCCAACGCCGCCCCTGCACCATGGAATCTCCTCCCAAGCCATTATGCCCAGCGAGTCGCAAAGGTCGAGAATGTAAGCCGACTGCTGATAATGGGCAAGGCGAATGAAGTTAACTCCCATGTTCTTCATCATTATAAAGTCGTGGCGAGTTATACTATCGGGCACGGCAGAGCCCATACCTGCGTGGTCCTCATGACGGTGAGTGCCGCGCAACAGCACCCTTTTACCGTTGAGGAGGAATGGCCCTTTCTCAACAAACTCAATGCTGCGAATGCCGAATCGGGTGCGTTCGGTGGTCTTGTCGCTGCCCGTGAGCAAACTCAGAGAGCAGCTATAAAGGCTCGGACTGGCCGGACTCCACAGCTCGGGACGCTTTATCTCCACGCTCAGGTTGTGGCTTTCGCCCTCGGGCTGAGCCGCAACGTCGGTCCGGGCCTGGGCCACCACGCTGCCGTTAGGAGCTATAATGCTGAGCTGGGCGGTGCCTTTCTGGGTGCTGTAGGTGCTGAACTGCACGCTGACGGTGGCCTTGCGGTCCTCAAGAGTGGTGCTTACAATGGGTGCAGAGAGGTGGTTTTGCGGCACATAGCAAAGGGTAAGAGGCCGGTAAATGCCACCATAGAGGAAGAAGTCGGACATGTCTGACGGTATCATCTCTACGTCGCGGCTGTTATCACAACGTATAGCGATAGGCACAAGTCCCTTGAACCGCTGTGCGGCCTCAGAGCGTTTGAAGGCCTCAACCGCCTCGGTTATGTCGGCATCCCACTCATCGTAGCCACCGATGTGCTCGGCAACCTTCTCGGTATACACGTATACGGCCGTCTTCTGCCCTGCCCCCGAGAAGTGGAGCAAGGTGCGTCCGCCCTGATAAGGATTAGCTATGCTTATGTTCTGGCGGTACCAAGCCGGTCCCTGATAGTAGTTTTCGTAGGGATTTACGGCATCGGTGGCGTTGTAGCAGTGGGGCAACGACACGGCCGTCCACAAAGGAACGCTCTCCGGATTGCCCTTCTTGGCAGGGCGGAAAGCCTCCCACGCGCTACCCAAGTCGCCCCTGACGAACTCCCATCCGGCCGAAAGGCTGACCGAGCGGACATCGGTTTGAGCAGCAAAGGCAGCCTGACCACAACAGGCCAGGACTGCCATTGATAATAGCAAACGTCTTATCATTTATCTGAATCTATTTTATTGAGCCTCGTTAGTGCCTCAAGGTAGTAGTAGTCGGCATAGTTCAGTGGCACGTCTACCTCGCTATTCGACGGCCGGCTGCCCACTGAGTGGAGCAGAAGGAAGCCATAATTCTTGCCCAAAGGTGACTGGTAGTGCTCAGAAAGGCTCTTTACAATCTGGCGGGCAAGGGTCATGTACTTCTCGGCCTGGCCGTTATCGGCATACTTTGCCAGCTCTATCAGACCCGAAGCGGCCACTGCTGCGGCTGCGGCATCACGCTGAGTGTTGGGTATTTCCGGGCACTTCATGTCCCAATAGAAAACTTTGTCCTCGGGAAGTGGCAGACTCATGATGAAGCGGGCAATGTTTTCTGCCTGGTGAAGGAATGTCTTGTCGTGGGTGAAGCGGTAGCACATGGTGTAGCCATATAATCCCCAAGCCTGTCCTCTGCTCCAGAAAGAGTCGTCGCTGTAGCCCTGATGCGTGCACTTTGAGCGTACTTGGCCCGTTTGTGGGTCATAGTCCACCACGTGGTATGAAGAATAGTCGCTGCGGAAGTGGTTCTTCATGGTGGTGCGGGCATGGCTTACAGCCACTTTCCAGTAGGTAGAGTCGCCCGTTAGCTGTGTGGCCTTGAAGAGAAGTTCAAGGTTCATCATGTTGTCAATAATGACAGGGAAGGTCCATTTGTCCTTGTTGTGGTCCCAAGAGCGTATGCATCCAACAGTAGGATTGAATCTTGAGGTGAGGCTTTTGGCAGCCCTCACCATCACGTCACGATAAGATTTCTCGCCGGTAATCTCATAAGCGAGTCCGAAACTGCAGTTTACTATGAAGCCGAGGTCGTGGGTTCCGCGGTAGTTCTTCACGCTTTCTATCTTCCAAGTGTAAGAAGCGGCTTCCTCGCGCCAATAATTGTTGTTGGTGTACTCATACATAAGCCACAGCGAACCGGGGAAGAATCCGGAGCACCAGTCGCGTGGTCCCACCATCTTAAGTGTGCCATCAGGATTGATTGTGCGCGGTATTACCCAGCCTTTGGCCATGTTCTTAGGGTCGGTTATGGCCTTATCGGCACAAGCTATGCCCACTTGCAGCTGCTCAGAAGCCTCAACGAGGGCGCCGTCTTCAGGAGTCGGCTCGTAATATACAAGGTTAAACATCTCGCCTACGCTTGTTTGGCGCACGCGGCGGAATGCATCCATGTAGTCGGTGCGGGTATTATCAAGATAGCGGGCAGTGATATACATGTCGCGAGCCAGTTCTTGCTGCTTCAATTCCCACTGACTTATCTGCTGGTAAGGCCATGACTTGACGTCCTTACCCATGTAAGGAAGCAGGAAATCCATGGCTTTGTAGAACGAACGGCCGTCTGACGAGACTGCCTTGTCAATGCTGAGACCAAGGTTTTTGGCCATCATGTAAATCTCGATGTAATGGGTCAGGTTGTAGACAGAGTAGCCAAAGGCCAGCGTCCGGCGCAGTTCGGCCGGCTGACGGCCGTCGGGCTGCACCTGGGTGAATACCCTCTGGGCCGGGAACTTATTGATTTCCTGCTTTGCGAGCTCAGTATTGCCGGTGTAAATGGCATAAGCTATGATCTGGGCCTGGCAGGCAACGGCGTGATTATTATCGCTATTGTACTCGTCTTTGCCCTGCTGGCTGGTAAGAATCCACTTCAAGTAGTCGGTGAACCAAGCCTTAAGGCGCTTCTGATCGGCCTTGGTGAAGCTCTTTGACTGCTGCAACAGCATTACGCCATTGAGCATGTCAATGAACGAATAGCCATCGAGCACACCCGATTTGCGGCCTTTTCCACCGTTCTGTCCGGGCACCATCTGGGCGTAGTTCATATTAGGATTCATGCGGGTGGCTTTGTCGAGGAACCACGTACGAATCATTTGGGTGGCCTTTTGGGCATATTTCTCATTGCCGTTAAGATACCAAGCCAATGAGAGTGTTGCCACACGGCCGGCCATTGTGCCCAGAGTGTTGCGGTCGTACTCGCGCAACTCGGGGTTGCTCACGCCGTCATGGCTTATGTAAGGCAGTCCATCGGGCTTGCTGGGGTCGGCCCAATAGTAGCGCGAAAGGCTCATATAGTCGTGCTTTGTGCCACTGGCGGGGGTGTGTTTCTTCTGCATTACCGAGAGCGGAGTGGTGCTAAGCAGGCGGTCGGCCTCAGCTATGAGCGAGTCGTATTGTTGCTGATAGAACGCGTTGTGAACGTTACTCTTCAGCTTTTGCATGTGGGCGCTGTTCCAAGTTATCTGTCCCACGGCATGGAAAGGCAGCAGAGCCCAAGCAAAGGCAACTGCCAAGAATGTCTTTTTCATGTTTTATTTGGTTTTAAAATTTATCATTTTAAGTCCACCACCATGACAAAACCGCCATCGGGCAGCATGTCAACATTGAGTGTTTGGGGGCATGCCGAGCTAACGGTGGGGGCAAAATGGTCCTTGTCGGCACCGTCAGCTATGAGCCGCATGGGTTTCCCTACGCACTCGGCAGGCATATTCACGCTCAGTTTGCGGCCGTAGTTCTTACCGTTTATGCCGGCTATGTACATGCGGTTGCCACTCTTCCGGGCCACGACAATATGATTGCCGGGATAGCCTGACAACAGATTGCTGTCGTCCCAAGCTGCAGGCACGTCGCGGAGAAAGGCCTTCGGGTCGGCCGGAAGGTCGAGATAGGCCTCAGCTCTGTCGGCAAAGCACTGGAAACCTGACTCGAACACCACCGCCAAAGCCAGCTGATGAGCCATGGAAGTGCGGCGGAATGCCGTCTGACCACGGCGCACTTTGTTGCTGAAGGTTACGGGAGTGAAGTCCATTGAGCCAACTACGTTGCGCGTGAATGACAAGATTGTGGCGTGCCATGCAGCCTTGTCGCAGCGGTCTTGCATGCCAAAGCCCTCGGCACCACGCACAGCCTCGGTGGTCATAAGATTGGGATAGGTGCGCTCAAAGCCCCTTGGCAGGGTGGCTCCGTGCAGGTCTACCATCAGCTTATGTGCGGCAGCGTCGCGCAGTATGGCCGGATAGAGCTTTATGATGCGCTGCTTGTCGGTGTCGAAGAAGTCTACTTTGATGCCTTTTACACCCAGCTTGCTTATGCGTTCCATCTCAGCTTGGCGCAGCGATGGGTCCGACATCACCCGTTCCCAACGGTCGTCCTGCTCGATCTTTCCGGAGCCTGAGTGGTACCAAAGCCACACTCCTACATTCTCCTTTGCGGCATAGGGCACCACGTCTTCCATGGTTCCGCCGTTCTTCATCTGCTGCCAGTGGGCGTCGATGAGCATATACTCCCACGTCATGGTATGGCTAAGGTCGGCAAAACGGAGTTGGGTTGGGTAGTCGGTTACGGTGCCTCCGGAGTACCACCACGACCAACTGGAACGGCCTGGGCGTATCCATGAGGTGTCGGTAAGGGTGCAAGCGGGATTAAGGTGCTGCACCACCTGCGAGCGGAATATGCCGTTAAGGTTGTTGCCCACGATGATGGCGCGCCACGGAGTGTGCCATGGCAACGTGGAAGAAGGGTCGGGATTGTCGGCAATGACAGCCTCATCGGCCTCTGGGAAGCGTATTTTGTAGGCTCCGTTGCGGCCGGAATTGTCGATGTGGGTTGCGGGATAAGTGCCGTCAAGATAGGCTTCGGTTATGAGAAGCCAGTGGTTGGCGGTGTTGAAAAGCATAGGAAAAGCCCAGCCTCGGCCCTTATCGTAGGGCTGACGTATGGCTATGCTGTCTTCACAGTACTGCTCGTAGCTCGGCTTATGACGGCTATTCCAGTCGTAAGGGAATATCCACGCACGGCCATTGGTGGGCACCGCAAACTCGGTAAGCTCGTTACTGATGGTGTGAGTGGCCGCTTTGGCACCGCCTTTCTTTGTCAAGATGACGTAGCGCAGGGCCACTCCGTCGTTGAAAATGCGTGTTTCTATGTTGAAACGGTTGCCCTCCGGAGTGGTGAAACTAAGGGTTTGGGCATTGCAATCGTTAACCGTGGACAGACGTTTGCCTGACTTCAGCGTGTACGATTCATGTATATGGTTCACCTTTGAGGCCTCAACAAGACGGGCTGAGCGGCCATAGTTGCTGCCGTCCATGACGAGTCCGAGCTGTGAAGGCTCCATAACGGTCTGGCCGTCGGCCTCAACAGTGTAGGTCAGTTGGTGGCTTTTATCGCTGGTTATGGTGAGTTTTATGTTGCCGTTGGGCGATGTCGTGCTCACGGGAAGGCCCTTCGCCACAGCCGAAATAGTCAGTGCGAGAGCCGCAAAAAGGCAGATTTGTTTAGTCATATAGGTTTTCTTCATAGATTGATTAATTGTTTTCATCTTGTAGGAGCAGTCATTTTCATGCCTTTTCGGGCCATGAGCTGGGCACGGAAGAGTGAACGCAACTGCATGTTAGTTTCGTTATGGCCCTCCCAAACGCCATCGGGGCGGTCGGTGAACCGGCCCAATACCTTCTTACACTTAGTGCCAATGCTGTAGTTTTGGCCTGATACCCAAGGGTTCTGCACGGCCACTTGGCTTGCCTTACAGTTCCAAAGCACCTGCGTTACTCCTGCCCAGCCATGGCCGGAGCCCCAGTTTCCACGGTCTTGAACGTTGATTTCATTGTCGGTTGTCACGTTGTCGAAGAGCGTTCCGCAGGCCCATCGGTGATGCGGACCTATGTCAGAGTAGCTCTGTATAGCCGTACAGCGGTAGAAGACATTGGGCCCCAAGGTCTTAGCTCCGGTAACAAAGTCGTGGCGTCCCTCTGTGGAGAGGCAGTCAATGAAAAGGTTCTGCTGTCCGTTGTTGTTGAAAGCATAGCGGTAACCACCTGTAATGAACGACTTAGGCTCAAGACACTGGCAGCGGCAAACAGTTATATTCTTGGTATAATCATCGCAGAACACGGCGGCATAGCCCATGTATCGGGTGGCCACATCACTGACCCAGCAGTTCTCCGCACGGTTTATTTCAACGCCGGTCCACGCATGCGCCGTGTCCTCATAATCGGTAAAGACCGACTCTATGTACAGATTCTCAATGCCGACTTCGCTTATGCGGCCGCCGAAGGTGTACTTGTAGACCTCACCACCGCCGTATTTGCGGTCCATCTGCATAACCACGGGATTGTCAAGTGTGAGCTTTTTGCCGTCGATAGCAGTGATTTGGCGCTCAAAAGCGAGGCTGTAGTCTTCGGGTTTCCACTGGCGCGTACCCTTGCGGGCTACAATCTGATCCATCTTCAGGTCATGTATCCACTCCTGAGTTGCCGGCCTATAGAGCATGACCTTATCGCCAACACTGAAGCCACTGGCATCTTTCACGCTCACAGAGAATGCTCCTGTGGGCACGAAGCTGTCGGTTATGGGCTGCCGTGAGCCTGCTGTCTCCACGGGACGGCCGCTCCCTGATATTGAGAATACGGCATATTTGTGGCGTGCAGTGGCCAGAATGCGCGTGCCGGCAACGGTGTTTCCCTCGCCGCGAACCACTATTCCGCTCTGCTTTATGCTTATAGTGCCGTCCACTTGGTATGTTCCCTTAGTGAGCAAGAGAGTGCCGCGGTGGCCGGTGGCGTCGGGTTGGCGCTGCGAAAGCTGGTCTATGGCCTGCTGAATTTGCTGAGTGTTGTCGCCCGCAGCGGGACTAATGGTCAGCGTTGGGGTGGTAACGGGTATGGGAGAATCCTGATGGTGATAACCCACACGGCTGAAATCGGGCAGCGTATTGCCTTTTTTGTCGGCTCCGTATTGAAGTTCGCCGTTGCCGTTGAGCCATACCAGACTGCTCTTAAACACCGGTGGCATCTTTGTTTGACTCCAAACAGGGGTAAAAACAGCCAGCAGGGCCAATATAAATATGTGCTTCTTCATGCTTGCTTACATTATAATAATGTGTAGATGTTGGGTTAACGAGCGTCGGTAATGGGGCTATCGGCTATCCAAATAAGCGGATTGCGAACCGGAAGGTTGCGCACCACCTCGGCATTGGTGGGGAAATGCTCGTACTTTACCCATGCATTCCAGTATCGGCGGTCGCCATAACGCAGCCAGGCAAAGAGCATTGAGGGCTGAGCCACAGGCCATTCGCGCCAATACATTATGTCTTCGCCATACTTCCATGCGTGCTTATCCATGAGATAAGGATACATAAAATCCATTGCAAGCCGCATGTTGCGACCGTCGGAGAGGCGGAATTGCCACAGGTTGTCAACGCTGTCGGTAAGCACTTCGCACAGTGTGGCCATAACATCGAGGTTGAAATTAGAGTAGGCATACGGCTTAGTGCGCTTCAGTTCCATAGGGAAGCTGCCGTCGGAGGCCAGCTGCGTGGGCATCAGAATGGTCTGAAGGCGGTTCTGGCACAGGCTCATCACGAAGTGATTGCCCGTGTAGCGGGCAAAGACCGCTGCCTGAAGAGCCCAGCAAGTGCCGTGATTGTTGGCAGCATGCATCTCGGTCCGGCCATAGGGATGGTTGAGAAGCCATGTCAAATACTGTGCGAACCAGTTGCGGGAGCCCTGCCAAACGTCGTCGGAGAGTACTCCGGCATGGTGCAGAACATACAATGCCTGAGCCACCTCTATAAGATGTATGGTGTCGATAACGCCTATACCGCGCCCCGTAGCCACACCTTTTATGGCCTGTGCATAGCAAAGATTGGGGGCCATCATGGTCTGTTCATTGATGAACCAAGCCCTAACGTGATTCTCTATAGCCCTTACGTAGGCCACATCACCTGTCAAGAGGTAGGCCGAAGTAAGGTTACCAACTATCTGACTGAACCGTATCATGGCATGGCGGTGGGCAGTGAAGTTGTCGGGATTGGTCTGTCCGTCTCGCCTTATGTATTTTCCGTTGGGGTCCTTTGGGTTTGGCCACCAGTAGTCTCCTTCTGAATAGAAATCATGTATGCCTCCTGCGCTGCGGCTTGCAGGGTAGGAAGTGATGGTCACAGGATTTTCTTTCAAGTTTTTACGGGCAGCTTTCATAATGCCCTTACGCAACACTTGGGCCACCTCTTGGACCTCATTGTTGGCTAAACAGGCTGCTGGCAGCAGCGCAATGATTAGTAGTGCCGTTATTTTATGCATGGTTTAGTAATTTTCTGACAAAGGTAGTAACATTCAGTTCAATTGATTT
>CAZUWO010000018.1:0-33239 GCA_964623995.1 uncultured Prevotella sp.
TGCCTGTGGCGACAGAGTGAATTAAGCTAAATGACACAGTTCATCTGACGCACCCTTCTCGTGTGCTATTTAGCAATAGTAGGCTATCATCGCAGAATTTCTGCGCAAGTTATTTTTTAACATTACTAACTATAACGTTTATTGCTAAACACAGTGCTTTAATCCCAGTCTAACTCATGATTTATGATTTTTATAATAAAGCGGTGAAGCTAATAACAACATTTCTTTGATAACAGTCTGTATGTCATTAGGAAAATTCTCAATAAATGCCTTATACCCAGAAGCCACTTTATGATAATTCACATATAATGTATATTTAACATTATCCTTAGCTATATTTGCATCAAAATATGAACACGTTTTTAATTTAGAAATTGCATTTTGTATTGTTTCTTGTTGGGTAACAGCAAGTTTCCTTCTAAAAAGGGGATATGATGAATTCCATACAATATTATTATTTGATATTGTATTTGCATTTTTAACATATCCTATCCCATATGTTAATATCGTGTCGCAATATTCAATTATTTGATAATCGGAATCTCCAAAATCCATAACTAAGATTATAGATTTTCCCTTCTTTTTAAGATGGTTTGATAGCGATGATATTTTGAGATTGTTTTTATCTTGACGTGTATTAGAACACGAGCCTATAGTAAATAATAGGCTAATAATTAAAAATAGTCTGAACATAATCATTTGTCTTTATAATAGCCATTGGATGGATAAATTCCATCCAATGACTTGTTTTTAAATTAGTATGCTCCTCGTGGATTTAATCCTTGATCTTTACGAATGTCATTTTCTGTAATATCATTCTTTTTTACATGATTTAAACCAACAGTTGCTGCTTCTTCTTTGCTTAGAGTTTCCATGACTCTTTGCCCCCGATTATTCATATAGGAATAAGACTCGCTTTCTGAATACTCTATTGCAACTCCACGCATTGATCTGTCACCATGAATCATTTCATGAGCTAATCCAACTTGGGAAGGTCTCTTTTTATTACCAACTCTACCTGTTTTTCTATTCAGAGTTGGGATGTCTGGATTTGATTCCGGATTGAAATGTACATTCACATTAGACCCCTTACCATTAATTGCATTAGTTGGATTATCATCTGTTTCAAAATTACCTTCTTCTTTCTCTGATATGATATTAATTGTCATTATTCTTTTAGAACTATTAATTCTACGTATAAGACGTGTGCCTGCAGATTTATTTCCTTTGCCTAAAGATGCGATTTTTATTCTAACAGAACCATCTTTTTGAGTAGAAAATACAACTTTATCATCTGTTAATTTTTGAATATTTCCCAAAACAATAAATATCTGTTCAGAAGTAGTCCCTTTTGGTAATTTGATAATTCTCCCATCAGGATCTATGAAGCATACAGGATTGTTAGCCGTATAGCAATAACTACTTATGTTTGGATATTTATTTTTTATAGGGTCAGTTGTTATCCAAAGACTAATATGAGGGTCATAGTACCTTGCTCCATAATAATATAGCCCCGTCTCTTCATCGAATTCCTTTGCATTAAAGAGATAAGGCGTGTTCCATACATTGTTGCGTTCCTCTATGAACACCTCGCCGAAAGGTACATACTCGATATGCTGCACCACCTCGCCGTCAAGGTTGGTGATGTAACTACTGCTACCCAAGTGGTCTGGGTGGTAGTAGAACTGCATCTTCTCGTATGCGTCGCCTTCTTGGATATTATTCTTCACTGTTCTTGCCATAGCATGTGCTTGCGCAGCCTCCAAGCTGCCGTCATTGCAGCTGAATTGCCGTGCCAACGAGCGGAATGCGAACTTGTTCGCTGATTCCCGAGTGCAGCCGGCAATGTCCACAGGACAAACCTTGCCGTCCACATAGTCGTTATTGTCCTCGCCATTGTACGGCACTGCAAAGGTAGCATAATTATCCTTGATAACCTGCAACTGTTGAGCATATTTTTGCTTATAGTCAACAGAAAGGCCATCAGTCTCGCTACCTGCATACTGGATGCGGCGTGGGTCTGAGCCGTAAGAGTCGAAGTCACCAATCTTGGAAACGACACGCTGACTACCTATATAGATATGCTTTGTATAGCGTCCGCCTTGGTTAGCAACGAGATAAGGTGATACATAGAGTGAGAACTTGGCGGTGTTCGTGCGGCCTCCTGCAAACTCAGAGTTCACATAGACTTGATCACTCTCGCCCGATGTCTTCACCGTGCGTTCTCCGTCTGCGTCATACCAATAGTTGGTCACGAAGCCATTGTCGTCAGAAGCAAGGAGACGGTTCTCCTCGTCCCATTTTAATTTGCGCTCTGCGGCTTTCTCGTCAGCAATGCCGTCCTTCTTTGTGCGGTTTGTGTTGACATATACGAGATTGCCGTTAGCATCATACTCGTAGGCATGGCTATTGTTCACATTCTCGCTCTCAGAAGGAGTTTCCTCTGTGCGATAGTTCACATCCTTAACGTTGGCAAGCTGGATTTTCTTACCAGTATCAGTGCCGTAAGTATAAGTAAGGTCATAGCCAGCATTGAGCGTACCATCAAACTGCACGTTATTCTGCGTGAGAATCTGACGCTTCGAGATGATGCGGTGCATGTTGTCGTAACCCATTGCAAGCGTGTAGCTTGCAGCCTTGTTGTCCGCACCTGTATAAGTACCAGTTGCACTGACAAGACGATAGAGAGCATCGTAAGTATAGTTATGAGCCATCTGACCGCCAGCCTTGCCACTCTGTGGCACTGACGCACCATTTACTACGCTGAGCACATTGCTAACAGCATCGTAAGTGTAGGCATTGTCCATGATGGTGTTGCCTGCACTGTTCACTGTCAGGTTCTGTAGTCTGCGACGCTGTGGGTCGTAGGTGTAGAACGTCTCCGCACCATTACAATACTTCAAGTATGTGCGCTACTCAAACTTGTCGTAGCCGATCTTGCTTACATAGTCGTACCCATAAGACTTATAACCATGCACCTTTTCAAGCTGACCACCGAGGTTATAAGAATAGGTAATCTTCTCCTCGTCGGGATAGATTATTTCCAGGAGGCGGTTGTGACTATCGTAAGTCCACTGGGTGACGTATGTGACAATCGCCTGGTTAGGCACAATCATCGTGCGGCGTGTCTTCGTCACCTCACCCATCTTGCCGTAGAAGTATTCGATGGCACCCGTTCCGTCCTCACGCATCATCAGTCGTCCGATGCGGTTGTGGGAGGCATTGCGTCCGCCGTAGTAGTACTTCACGTTGTTTTCCGGATGGTCGGGATAGCTGATACCCGTCAGACGGTGGTAGTCGTAGGTATAGGTTATCATCTTGCCTTCCTCCGCCATGTTCGCCGTCTGCTTGGTGGGCACGTTGCCGAGCGGGTCGTAGGTGAACGATGTCTTTCCGCTTGCCGGGTGGTTGACCTCCGTGCGGCGGTCGCCCATGTCGTAAGTGGAGGTCGTCACATTGCCCTCCGTGTCGGTTACACGAACAAAACGCTGTATGGCGTAGTATGGAAAATGTTTCAAAGATGCTAACGGAATTATCCTTTGATAAGCCCAACTGAATTTTAAGGCGGTTTATAACCTTGTTTTGTTGATACTTTCATGTTGCTCGTTTTTTATGTATAGCTAAAGAACGATAGGAATTTGAGAATATTGTATGGAATTGTTGAATTAATCAAAAAAGAGCTGTAATATTGGTATAGATTCCGTTATTGGAATATATTGCGGAATATTACCGTCTTATGTTGACACAACACTCACATTAAATGCTAATGGTACCTATTTGTTCATACAGACATACAAGGAGAAGCAGAATGAGCAGGAAAAGTTAAGAGGTACTTTCCAAATACTTGACGGCAACATCTTGATGCTTCTACATCCTTCGAGCGGGCGGGGACAATCTATTTTATAAGAGTGAGGGATGTCAACCATATTATTCTGAT
Source organism: uncultured Prevotella sp. (assembly GCA_964623995.1). GTDB lineage: Bacteria > Bacteroidota > Bacteroidia > Bacteroidales > Bacteroidaceae > Prevotella. The sequence goes on from CAZUWO010000018.1 coordinate 3,938, forward strand.
AGATTCGTTTGGTAATGCCCCCCAAAAAAGAGAATCGGAAGAACTATTCTCGTAAGAAGAAAGGATGAAATGTAAATAAACTGTGCAGAACTATAATTGATATAGCTTGGCACAGTTTATTTTATACTTTATTTTATTTCAGCAATGAGCTAAAGAAAAAACACTATTAAAGCATAAAGTTTGAATACTAAAATACAATCCGTGGACAACATAGGTGATGCCCACGGATTTATTGTTAAAAACATATTACTTGTTACTATGTTTTTTTTCTATCAATTCAATTCTTTTCGTATTTTCATCACTGAAAAGGACGCCGTCAGGTAAAGAGTTTATAGGATAAATAAAACAACTACGTTTTTGTTTCTTTACTAAATATTTTATATCATATAATAATTCTCCTGACAATATCAAAGTGTCGGCTTCAAATGAAGTAAAATAGAATTCTACAATTTTATATTTCTTTCCCTTACTTTTTATCCATTTGGAAATGTTTAGCGTTCCATTTCTATTATCTTCAATAGTAAGTCTTAAAGATATTTTCATGTCGGAAAGTTCGAACTTTCCGACATAAATTTTAATACCTTTAGCCAACATATTGGATTGATGTCCTATGAAATATTGTATAAAAAAGAGAAAGAAAAATATAAGCGATATTTTTTTTGTCATAATTTTATTTCTTAACTTTTTTAACTACTTCGTTCCATCTAACGCTATCACGCTGATTTACATTTACATGTAAAGATTTATCTTTATTTGCGTTTTGGCGATTTTGAACATCTTTAATGAAAGCATTTATTGCCTCATTTCCTCCAACAAGGTTGTCACCATTTTTCTTGTAAACTCCGAAGCAACCAAAGGAACCAGTTATATACGTTTTATTATCAGAACGTTGGTATTCTCCTCCTACATGAATCATAACTGATGTTGCGAAACCTTTTGAAGCTCCTTCTGTTGGAGGTGTAATTCTATCATTACTTGTGCTCAACTTGTTGGTTCCTTTTGAATTCAATAATAACACTGCTTGTAAACCTGAGTTGCTTGGATAGTCTACAATCATACCTTGATACCTACCCACATCATCTTTTGGCTCAAAAGCAGAATTATTAACAAAAATATGACTACCTCCAGCCCTTGTTGACCAAAGTGCATCTCGAGTTACAGCATATTCACTTATCTTTTTTGTTGCAGCATCATTTACAGTAGCTTGATAAAGTGGAACCCTCATAGTTTGAGGAGCATTTTTAATATTACTTGAAACAATGACACGCAAATTTGCATATCCAACGACCTTATCCGTTATAGTAATATCAACTTGTTTTCCATTCGGATCAATTAAACGAATTGGATTTTGGTAGCAATATTCATATGGAAATAAATTTAAAGAATTGTAAAAGCCACCATTGTGTTGCCCATCAATATAATTTTCAGAATTTCTTGGATCGAAATTTGAAATTGGATCTACACTAATCCACAAACTTACTCTTGGGTCATAGTATCTCGCTCCATAGTAATACAATCCCGTCTCCTCATCGAATTCCTTCGCATTAAAGAGATAAGGTGTATTCCAAATGTTATTGCGCTCCTCAACGAACACTTCACCGAAAGGTACATACTCGATATGCTGCACCACCTCGCCATCAAGGTTGGTGATGTAACTACTGCTGCCCAAATGGTCTGGGTGGTAGTAGAACTGCATCTTCTCGTATGCGTCGCCTTCTTGGATATTATTCTTCACTGTTCTTGCCATAGCATGTGCTTGCGCAGCCTCCAAGCTGCCGTCATTGCAGCTGAATTGCCGTGCCAACGAGCGGAATGCGAACTTGTTCGCTGATTCCCGAGTGCAGCCGGCAATGTCCACAGGACAAACCTTGCCGTCCACATAGTCGTTGTTGTCCTCACTATTGTACGGCACTGCAAAGGTAGCATAATTATCCTTGATAATCTGCAACTGTTGGGTATATTTTTGCATATTATTTTGAAATAGGTAGACACTTTAGATTAAATAAATGGTAGAGCATGGGAATGCAGACTTAATCAATGTCGCATGAGCAGCAGAGAGGGTTGAAAAATATAAGGTATGCTTATTGTTCCGGCGTACAAATAGCATTGTTTTAAGGGCTTGTTGGGCTTTAAAGGTGAGGTGAAAGCACTTTATAATTGGGGTGTTAAGGCAATGAATAACGTTGTAATCTTATAGCAAAAGATATTTTGCTACGTAGCGTGATATTAAATGCTAAGCAGCAAAATATATTTTTCCACGTAGTAAACTTAATGGCTTTAATGGCGGATGAACCCTATGCCAATTGCCAATAAGCAATGCTTTCTTAGGATTTGTTATGGGTAAAAATAGTTGTTAATACCCCACGTCAGCCTTTTTTAGGCATGACTGTGGGGTAAAAGCGGTGAGCGTTTTTAGCTCTTTATATTCAAACTTGCTGAAATTACTATTCTGTTGCTTTATTCTACTTTCAATAATGTTTTATTAACGTCCCTGCTGTTGGGACCTATCATTATGTCGAAGTCGCCTGACGGAGCGAACGGATTGCCACTACCGTCAAGATATTGCAGAGTGTTAGCATCGATATTGAAGCTTACTGTTTGGCTTTCACCTTTGGCAATGTGAACTCGCTTGAAACCTTTTAGCTCCTTTACAGGGCGAACAGCCGGGCTGTATTTGCCGCGTATGTAGAGCTGTACAATCTCATCGCCATCGCGTGAACCAGTGTTTGTAACGGTAACAGATGCCGTAACCTTACCATTTTGGGGCATTGTGGCCGACGATAGTGTTATTGGGCTATAATCATAAGTGGTGTAGCTCAGTCCGTAACCGAAAGGATAGAGTGGGCCATTTACCTCATCGATGTAGTTGCTTACATATTTACGGAACTCCTTGCTGTCTTCAGGAATGGGGCGGCTGCTGCTAAGATGGTTGTAATATATGGGTATTTGCCCCATGCTGCGCGGAAATGTGTTGACGAGTTTGCCCGATGGCGACTTGTCTCCAAACAGTACGTCACAGATGGCGTCGCCCGTTTCGCTGCCGGCAAACCATACGTTCATTATGGCCGGCACATGTTCGCTCTCCCAGGTTAGTATGGTTGGGCGACCGGAGTAGTTGAGTAGCACCACGGGTTTGCCGGTAGAGAGCAATGCCTTAAGCAACTGCATCTGCACGTCTGGCAGGTTAAGGTCTGTGCGGGTGGAGCTTTCGCCCGACATTTCAGCCATCTCACCGAGGCAGGCTACTATAACATCGGCACTCTTGGCCACATTAATGGCTTCGGAGAGTAGTTGCTTGTCGTCGCCGCGCTTTATGGGACGTCCAAACTCACCGGCTCTCTGGCGTACAGAGTCGGCATATATATTGCTGCCCTGAGCGTAGACTACAGTGGCTGATGAGCCAAGATAGCGCTGCATGCTTTCCTTGAGTGTGGAGTACTTTTCCGGCTTATCGCAGAACGACCATGGCCCTGGCAGGTTGTTGCGGGTATCAGCAAGAGGACCGATTAGGGCAATGGTGCCTTGCTTTTTGAGCGGGAGCACGTTGTTGTCGTTCTTCAGGAGCACGAAGGTCTCATCGGCTATTTCTCTTGCCAGCTTGCGGTTCTCTGGAGTGTACATGTCGTTTTTTGCGCGTTTTGTATTGCAATAGCGATATGGATCATGAAATAGTCCGAGCTTGTATTTTGCCTCTAACACCCTCCGTACGGCGGTGTCTATTTCAGCTATTTGTATTGAGCCTTCGTTGACACACTCCTTAAGATATCTTGTATACGCATTGGCACACATGTCCATGTCTGTTCCTGCTTTGAGAGCCTGTATGGTTGCGGTTTTTTCATCGCTGTAACCGAGTATTGGCATCTCTGAGATTGATGCATAATCGGTAACGACGAATCCTTTGAAACCCCACTGATTACGAAGTACATCTGTGAGTAGCCACTTATTGCCTGTGGCCGGGATGGCATCAACCAGATTGAATGCTGACATCACGCTACCCACTCCTGCTTCTACTGCGGCCTTGTATGGTGGAAAGTACTGGTTGTACATGCGCGGTCGACTCATGTCTACCGGACAGTAGTCTTTGCCGGCTTCTGTGGCGCCATATAAGGCAAAGTGTTTTAGGCAGGCCAGTACGTTCTGTGAATTGATTATAGGATTTTGCTGATTAATATTACCTTGATAGCCGCGTACAGCAGCTGCGCCCATAACACTTGCCAAGTAGGGGTCTTCGCCATAACCTTCTACCACACGTCCCCAGCGTGGGTCGTGAGATACATCGACCATTGGACTAAAGACCCAGTTTATGCCTTGGGCACTGGCTTCGCTGGCTGCCATGCGGGCACCGGCCTCAACTGCTTCAGGATTCCACGAACAAGCTTGGGCCAAAGGCACCGGCAGCACGGTCTCATAGCCATGGATTACATCCTGACCTATGAGTAAGGGTATTCCAAGACGGCTCTTCTTGACGGCAATTTCCTGTAAGGTCTTTATCTTGTCAATGCCCTTGACATTGAGCACAGAACCAAGTTCGCCTTTCTGAATGAGCGAGGCAAGTGGAGAATTCATCACGGCTCCGGTAGTCATGTCTCCGCCAGGGAGCAGGTTGAGCTGTCCGACCTTTTCCTCGAAGGTCATTTTCGACATGAGTTCGTTTACAAACTCCTTCATCGGCTTTATTTGTCTCTTTTGTGCAAAGGCAGAACCGACACAGAAAATAAGTGAAAGTAAAATAAATATCTTCTTCATTTGGCTTTATGTTTATTTCTGGAAAACTCTTACGTAATCAACCTTCATTGTAGCCGGCAGAGCTTGCTCGTCGGTTCCTTCAAGACCGCCCCATGAGCCGCCCCATGCAAGATTCAGAATAATGTAGAAGTTAGAATCAAATGGCCAATAATCCTTTGTCAGCCGGTCGGGTGTGTAAGTAAAGTGCTTATTGCCATCAATATAGTAGTTAAGTTGATTTTCTGTCCATTCGCAAGCGTAAGTGTGCCAATCACCTTCAGCACCGTCAACATATTTTTCCATATGCTCTTGGGCTGTTCCGCCATTGTTATATTTCGAGCAATGAATGGTGGAGTGAATATAGTTAGGGCGATACCCAACCTCCTCCATAATATCATTTTCGCCACAGGCTGGCCATTCGCCATTGGCTACTGGCATCATCCAAAAGGCCGGCCATGTGCCTTTACCTTTAGGTAGCATTATACGAGCCTCAAACCAGCCATATTTCCATCCCTTGTTGCGTGATGCATACACGCGGCCGGAATATATAGTATTGTCATGTTTGTAACAAGTAATATTCAATGTGCCATTGGAGACACTGACGGCCTTCTCGTTATGTACATATTTCTGCAGCTCATTGTTCACCCATTTGGGATCCTTTACCTCGTAGGTCCAGTCAGAACTTAGTTTGGTCCCGTCAAACTCATCATGCCATACAAGCCTATAGCCACTGGGAACTTTAATACTGTTGGCAGAAGGTGTTGTGCTACCGGAGTTGTGGTATTCATTATCATCATTGTTATTGCCACAAGCAGAAAGTGAGGATATGGTGGAAAGAATGATAATTAGGTTCTTAAGATTCATACGATTGATTTTAGATGTTTAAATCTAACCGCAAAGTTATTACCTTTTTCGTAATCGAAGGTTTTAGGACTGTTTCAAAAGGTTTGATATCTGTTATTACTTGTGATATTTGCTTGGACTGACACCAAAGTGTTTTTTAAACAGTGTGCTGAAATATTTAGTATTGGTGAATCCTGTGTCAGTGCTGGCTTCAAAAACCGTTTCTCCTTCGTCCAATAGCTTTGCTGCCCGCTCTAATCTAAGTATACGTATAAATTCTTGAGGTGCTTGACCCGTAAGTGCTTTCAGTTTGCTGTAGAACAATGTGCGGCTCATGGCCATCTCGCGACAAAGCCCATTTATGTCGAAAGCTTCATCATGCATGTTTTCCATGACTGTGCGTGTTGCCTTATCTATGAAATTCTTATCGGCTTCATTTAATTTAATTTGTTCCGGCTTTGTGGCTTCTTGTTTTGTGGTGATAGGCTCATATTCTTCTGAAGTCTTATGCACCAAATCTGTGGCATGGTGTAGGTAATACTCCTGTAATGTCTTACGATTGCGAAGAATGGAAGCTACCTTGGCTTGAAGTACTGCTACATCGAAAGGCTTTGATATGTAATCGTCGGCTCCACTGTTGAGGCCGTCAATGGCGTTATTTCTGTCTACATTTGCCGTGAGCAGAATTATTGGTATAAAAGAGGTTAGTTCGTTTGTCTTTACTTTTTGGCAAAACTCGTCACCTTGCATTCCAGGCATCATGACGTCGGATATTATGATGTCGCATGAGCTGGTAGAAAGATAATCAAGCGCAGATTGGGCATCATGTTTTGTTACGACATTATATTCTTTGTCAAATACAAGTTTCATGTAATTGCGTAGTTCAGCATTGTCGTCGACGAAGAGTAATGTGGAATGTTTCGGATTTTCTATGCCGGCCGGAGTATCCAAATAGTTCATGTTGTCCATCTGTATTGAAAATCCCTTTGGCAAAGTTACAAAAAAGGTAGTACCCTTGTTTTCTTGGCTTGAGAAAGAAACCGTACCATGATGCAAGGCAACAAGTTTATTGATGAGCATAAGTCCCAAACCACTGCCGCCAATATTGAACCTTACTGCATTTTCGGCCCGATAGAATGCGCTGAAAATCTTTTGTTTTGCTTTCTCTGGAATGCCGATTCCGTTATCTCGTACAAATATAATAATGTGCGAATTGTCGACTTTGGCTCCTACTTCAACTTTTCCGTTTTCACGAGTGTATTTGATGGCATTAGAGATTAGGTTGTCGAGTATTCTGTTGGCTGCCCTTTCGTCCATCCAGACTGTTGCCTCGTCGGGACATGATGTTAAAGATAATGTTATACGTTTTTGTTGACTGAGCAATAGAAAACGAGAACAAGCCTGTTCAAGAAGATAATGCAGGTTGAGTTGTTTGATGTGTAACTGGATTTTTCGAGTGTCCACCTTTTGGAAGTCAAGCAGAGTGGTAATCAATGTCATCAGTTGTTTGCCATTTCTGAGAGCTATTTCTAGATAATTGCGACTTTCATTGCTTAGGGTGTTGTCGTGGGAGATATCTTCGAGTGGCGCAAGTGTTAGGGAAAGCGGTGTACGAATGTCGTGAGCGGTATTGACAAAGAAGTTTATACGCTCTGTATCATATTCACGCTGTAAGCGATTGCGATAAATGCGCCAAACAAAATAGATAACGACAGCGATGATACAAACATATATGAGCCAAGCAAAGAAAGAGTTCCACCATGGTTGCCTTATTCTGATATTCAACATACGCTCGCTGATTATCTGTCCGGTGCTGCGGCTTATGCTACGTATATGAATGCGGTAAAGTCCTGGTGAAAGACTATTGAATAGTATGCGGCCATCGCTTACTGTTTGTGTGGCGTTGTCATGTTGCCCTTCTATGTAATACTGATAATCTATGTCGTACTGATATTTAAGATTAATGCTCTCGAAAGTCAGCGTAAATGTATTTTGAGAATAGGGCAAGACTATATTGCCACACTTTAACATGTCATAAACATGTGGACGCAGTTTGCTGGCTTCTTCTCTGTCAAGCCCTGAGATAATTATATCGCGTAGCTGTATAGGTGCTTTGTAGTGTGTTGCCATAACAGCATCTGGCTTTACAATCAAAGCACCGCTTGTACTGCCAAAAGCCATTTTACCATTACTTAGCATTGCCATGGCATTGCGATTGAATTCCAAACCTCCGCTATTAGGAAGATCCACGGCTACTATCTTGTTTTTGGATTTATCCGCTACGTAAACCATGCCATGATCTGTTGTTACCCAGATGCGTCCTAAGCGATCGCAGGCTATTCCTTTCACGCTGTTTGAAGGGAGACCATCTTTTGTGGTAAGTTGGCGGTAGCTGTGTAAACGTAAATTATAAATATATATGCCGCCACCGTCAGTTCCTAGCCACACTTCGTTTTCAGATGTGAAGAGCATTGACATGATATAGACGTTTACATCGCTTGATGGAAATTCGCCAGCTGTGAAATAATGTGCCATCTGTCCTTTGCTATCTATGGCATAGAATCCGTTAGCTGTGGCTATTGCTACACGCTTATCCGGCATGCTGGCAATGGACTGTACGTTTTGTATTGGGAAAAAATGTTGACCTGATGCTGATATGCATGCAAGGTCACCATCAAGACAACCTACCCAAATATTGCCGTAAATATCATTATACAGGCTGAATACATAGTCTGTCTTTAGTTTGCCGTTTTCTTTGGTGTATACGGCGTTACCGTCTATAGATCTTACACCTCCACCATATGTGGCCACAAGGATTCTTCCATTAATATCGTGAGCAAAATTTAGGCAAACCATATCTGTCATGGTGTGTTTCCAAGTGTCGGATGCTGAATAATAAGTACTTACACCTCGATCGGTGGCATAGTATATGTTGCCATGGCCATCGTCCATAATGTCGTTTACATTATTATTGAACAGTGACTGAGAATTAAGATATTCATGGCTGATGACTTTTAAAGCATTGTCAACAACGTAGGCAATGTCCACTCCTCCACTATAAGAACCTATCCATATATTGCCCCACTCGTCACGGCAAACATCATAGATGCCGTTGCCACTGAGAACTGCACCTAATTCGTCATCGGTAGACAAGATGAATTGCCGCTTACCCGTAAGTCTGGATACACCAACAACACCTCCTCCATCCACGCCGATAAGCATGGTCTGCTTATTAAATGGAGTTATAGCACGAACAGGTTTATGCGGAATGTTTGTATACTGTAGATATGAATTCTTGGTGTTGATGTCAGCTAACAATAGACCATTATTGAATGTGCCAATCCATAGTTTATGATGTAAATTGTCGTAATAGGAGGACAAAACCTGTACGTTAGGTAATAGAAAACGCACCTTTTGCTTTGCAAAATCAGTGTAATACAAACCGTTGTTCGTACCTATATAAATACCGTCTTTAGTTTCTGATAAATCGTTGGCAAACGAATTGCGGATTATGGCCATCGGTTTGCTTCCCTGTTGATAGCTATAGAAACCTATGTTTAAAGCAAGCCAGTACTTGTTGCCGACAATAGAAATATCGTTGAGAATTATTTCTTGTGAAAAGAGTTTTGTAAGATCGCAGCATGAAACAAATGAGTTGCTGATAATATCGTAACGGAAAATTTTGCCAGTATTGGTAAAAGCGTATAGCTTTCCGGTACTTGACTTGTACAATCGGAGTATGCGTGATGTAAGTTCGCTGTAGTTTTTTACATTCAGGTCAATGTTATATTGTTGCATTGACACGCCATTGTAGCGTTCTATGCCATTTTTGGTAGCGATCCAAATAGCATGGTCACTACCTTCTATTATTGAGAATACGCGCTGACTGGCCAGTCCGTTAGTGGCCGAAAGGTGTGAGAAGCGAAACATAGAGCGGATATCATTGTCATGGAAAGTTTCTGCTATCATGGGATAGCAATAAAAGACGAGCAATAGTAAAGACACAACAACTGTCTTTACCATTGCTCGTAAATTAAATCTTCGTGGCAATATCATTCTTCTTTCTATAGTTACGATACCGCAAAAATAGAAATATTAAATGATATTGGCAAACAAATTGTATATTTTTTCCAATTTACTCTATAGTTACTCTGTCTATATAGTAACCATGACCTACGCAGAGGAAGCCGGCCTGCTGGCTGATAAGGTCGAGGTCGCTCTGGTTGAGCACCATCTCCACCACGCCAGGATTGTCCACCAGGGTGTAGGTGCCGGCGCTGCTCGGCAGTGCTGTCCACCAGCCTGTGGTGAGCTGCATCTGATGATAGTCGGCCGATGGCTCCAGCGAGTAGTACACCTTCAGGGTAGTACCTGCCTTAATAGTGGAAAATACATCCGTGCCCAGAAAGTTGAACGTTTTGTGGGCATCTCCATCAGGCAGATCCCAAGAGACGTAGTGGTGTCCTTCCCAAAGGGTGGTCTCGGCAGTGATGGTCAGCAGATGCTGAGCAGAGGTGCCATCGGCTGTATAGAACAGCACGTCAGTACCGTCGGCTGCCTTACCGGTCAGGGTGTATTCACCTATCTCGATGTCGGGCGAGGTGAAGGTCAGAGCCGTTGAGCTCTTGACGGTAAATTCATTCACTGTGGCTGTGCCCATGGTGAGCGAAGCTATCTTGTCGAGGTTGATACCAGTGAGCGTAACCGTTGACTTTGCACCAAACCTGTCAGCGCCAGAGGTGATGATAGGCCTCGAAGACACTAATACGGTGTTGGCACCATACTGATGGCCGGCATCATCGGCCAGCAGCACGCGATAGGTGCCGTCCTGGAAGTCGGCTGGCAGAGTGAACGTGAGCGACTGCTGTGCCTCGTCGTAGGTGGCCGGCATGGTAACGCCATTTATGATTACGCTTTTCACGCTACTGAGATTAGTGCCATAGATGGTTACGTCGGTGCCCGGGGCCACTATTCTCTCAAAGCCACTTGCGGCAGAATATGGATCGTCGGACAGAGGATTTACCTGTATCAAGCCTTCACGCGATGTAGACTTTCCGGCCACTGTGGTAGCCACAATCTTCAGGTCGTAGGTGCCGGCAGGCAGGCTGATGTCGATGGAATCGCCCTCGGCCACTTGCTCACCGTCGATGAACCAAGCCACTGTGGTGTAGTCATGTGGGGTCACTACGACGTTGTTGGTGTAGTTGCCATCACGGGAAATAGTGGAAATCGTGGGCAGTTGTCCGTTCACTCTGTCGGGAAACACCGGCGAGAGGATATGCGGCTCATCGTCAGGGCCGGCCGTTGAGAACGGGTCGTCGTCGCTGCACGACACTGCACAGGTTAAAAATGCTAAGAGGCAGAATGGCATGAGCAGCAAAGGCAAGCCCCTGAACCTCACTTTATAATGTTTATTCATTGTTGTAGTCTTAAAAATTAATTATCAATCTTCTGCCTATTCAACATCCCACCACACGCGGGTGTACCAGCTGTCGGTGCCGCCCATGCGTGAGAGGGCTTCATTATAGTTAGCCTTGTTGTAGCTCGATTCCAGCACTGGGTAGCGAAGGCGAACAGGAATTTCCTGGCCATCGACCAACTTTGACGAGAATCCATACTCAGCAGGCGACTTCAGCTTGGGGTAGCCGCTACGGCGCTGGTTGGCCCAGCACTCAGCGGGATTGGTGAAGTGGAGTATCCATGCCTGTGTGTTGATGGCTTCCTTGGCCTGGTCGGAAGTGTGGCCTATGCCGTTGTTGGCAATGTAGGCTTCAAAGTCGGCATCGCTCACCTTGTCGGTGCCATAGTTATTGGTCAGGAAGTCCATGGCCTCGCGCACTCCTTCCTTGTAGAGGTCGGCCACGGTGCCACGATTCACGTTCCATCCTTTCAGCGTGGCCTCAGCCAGCAAGAACTTCACTTCGGCCGAAGTCATTACCACTCCGGGGTTGTCGCCCTTGAGGAAGTTGTTGGCAAGCTTAGGCTCGCACTCACGGTCAACTGTCGTGCCAAGGGCTTCAACCGACGGGTCGGTAGCAGCCATTGCTTTCAGGATGTCGCTGTCATAGCCGGTAGGCCATGGATCATAACTGAATGCTCCGGGCTGATTTGGCTGGAAGAGATTATGAGATTTCACCTCATCTGTGAGATCAATGCGGCCATCGGGACTTGTGGAACTCATCTTCTTATCCCAGTAGCAGCGAGCAATTTGGAATGTTCTCGGGTCGTTAGTAGTATAGAGCTGATTGAAGAATGTGGAGCAGAGGTAGCTTGGGTTGTTGGCCGGATCGTTACCGAAGAGAAGCATCGATAGGGCGTTGCGGCGATAGTCGGTGTAGCTCTCCTGGCCGAAACTGAAGGCCACGTTCATATACTTTATGAGAGCATCGTCAGAAGCCGACTCTATGATGCCGCCATCGGCATTGAGAGCCTTCTCAAATTCGGCCTGAGCCTTTTCAGGATCCACTTCGCTTATGCGCATTGCGAAGCGCAGACGCAGCGAGTTGGCGAGTTTCTTCCACTTGGCTATGTCGCCATTGTAGATGGCGTCGCTCTGTATTTTCTCTTTGCTTGCGTCGAACTTCTGCACGGCTGAGTCGAGCTTGTTGAAGAAATCATAATAGATGTCCTTTTGCGTGTCAAACTTTGGTGTCACCTTGTCAGCAATGAAACCACGGCCGGCCTCAAAGTAGGGCACGTCGCCATAGGTATCGGTGATGATGGACATCATGTAGACAAAATAGATATTGACTGCAGCGTTGATGTTGGCCTTTTCGGGGGCATTCTTCGTCTTGTCGTCAGCGTCCACAAGGTTCTTGATGGCCTGGTCGTAGAATGTGGTCCAGATGCGGGTCATCTCGGTGTCGTCTTGCGTGTGGCGGCCACCATAGTTGGTGGTGTTCCAGCAGCCCATCAGCTGCTGAGTGAAGGCGTAGAAATAGTTGCGGTATATCTCCACCTCGTCAAGATCGCCGTAGGTTTCCAGCTCGGCAGTTGTGAGCTGGCCGCTTGCGTCGACTGTCGGTGCCTTGGTGGGGTCGGTGTTCATCCGTTCCATGTCGTCGTCTGACGAGCAGGCAGTAAAGAGAGCCACAATGGCTAAAGCCGACGCTAATAAATATTTTTTAGTTTTCATTGTTATTCTTCTTATTTAATGTCAGAACTTCAGGTTAACATTGAATCCATAGCTCTTGCGAGATGGCAACGAACCATATTCGAGACCCATGCCGGTGGTATTATTGTAGTTGGAATCCGGATCGATGTTGGGTATGTTCTTCCACACGATGAACGGGTTGCGGGCTACAAACGACACGCTGGCATTGCTGAGCCACTTCAGGTGGCCACCGAGCCATGACTTAGGCACGGTGTAGGTGAGTGTGAGCTCACGGCACTTCACGTAGCTGTTGTCATAGATAAACATTGAAGGAGCATTGCGGCATACGCTCATCCAGTAGTCCTCCGGATTTACGTAGATGTCGTTTTCGCGGTATGTTCCATCGCCATTGTCGATCACGCCAGGAGCAAGGAATCCGCCTGTAGCCTTCCAGCTACCCTCGGGCACTCCGGCTGCCTTGCGCTCCTCTTCGCTCTTGTACCAGGCTTCACGTCCGGCCAGCGTCTCCTTGGCCTTACCTGTCTCATAGGAAGAACGGGCAGACATGGAATAGAGGTCGGCGCCGACCTTCACGTCGAAGATGGCGTTCAGAGAGAGGTTCTTGTAGGTGAGAGTCGTCGTCAGACCTCCGGTCCAGTCCCAGCTGGCATTGCCAAGAACGTGGTTGGACTTGTCGTACTCTGGCAGTCCAGTCTGTGGGTCGATAAGTATCTGGCCAGCGTCATTGCGCTTGAAGTCAGGACCCACTATGCTGCCGTAGTTCTGGCCTACCACAGCGGCCACCTCTACACCAAGCCAGCGGGCTTTCTCGAGTTCAAACATGTCCATGCCGTCTACGAGCTTCTTCACCTTGTTGCTGTTCTTGGCGAAGTTGACATTGATGTCCCAGGAGAAGTCCTTGGTCTGTATGGGGCGTGTGCCCAACTGTATTTCAACGCCGCTGTTGTCTATCTCACCGGCATTGATCAGTCGATAGGTGTAGCCCGACGTCCACGATGTTGCCATGCCCATGATCTGGTTCTTACTCTTCTGATTGTAGTAGGTAACATCGAGGCTTATACGGTTGTCGAGGAACTTAGTTTCCAGACCTACCTCAAAGGAGTTTGTCTTCGTCGGCTTCAGGTCCTTGTTAGGTATGGTGGAGTTGTTTATATAAGAGATGTTGTAACCACTGTAGCTGTAGGTAGCCTTGGTGTAGTTGAGGCCGAGCTGATAAGGATCGGTATCGGAACCCACTTGAGCCCACGACATGCGCAGTTTGCCATAGGGCATGGCCGACCACTTCAGCAGGTCTGAGAATACGAAGCTGCCCGAGAACGAGGGATAGACATACTCGTTGTGCTGGGTGGGAAGCGTGGAGCTCTGGTCGCCGCGTAGCGTTGCGTCAAAATAGAGGAGATGGCGCCAGCCGAGGCTCACAGAACCGTAGAGGGAGTTGATGAGTTTGCGATAGGAACCGGGCACCACAGCCACGTCGTTGAAGCTGCTCACAGACACCACGTCGCGTATCGACATGTCCTGAGCGGTAGTAGTGGTGGTCTGGTTGTTCACGCGATAGATGTTGCCGCCGAGAGTACCGCTGAAGTCGAAGTCGCCCCATGTGTTGTTATACATAGCAAGGAGCTCGAAGTTGTACATGCGGTTCTTGAAGTTCTGCTGCTGCAGGCGGCCCGACTCATAGCCAGGAGTGGTGGGATACTTGAAGTCGTCGAAGTCAAACCAGTTGAGGTCTGCACCCACTGTGGCCTGCAACTTGAAGTGATTGACCACATTCCAGACAGCCTTACCCGAGAAGCGGAACTGATCCTTGTCGGAGGTGTTGTTGTTCTTGTAGACGTCCCAGTAAGGGTTGATGTTATACGGGTCCATGCCGTTCCAGTTGCTGTACTCGCCGTTCTGGTCCTGGTAGGTCTTCAGCCAGTCCTGGTCGTAGGTTGTGGCCAGCGTCATCAGGTTCTTACCCACATTGGAACGGGAGTCGCCGAGTGCCGGACGGTTGTGTACATCCTCACGGGTGTAGTTGGCGCTCATATCGAGATCCACGGGACCAAGAGATGTGTTGGCACGCAGATTGAATATGTCGCGGCTCATGTTGGAGTTGGGCACGATGTCCTTGTTGCGCATGTCGGTGAAGGTGAAACGTATGCCCGACTTGCCGCTCGTGGCACCCAAAATGACCGAATTGGTCTGGGTGGAACCGGTGCGGAAGAAGTTGCTCGTGTTGTCCGGTATAATAAGGTACGGGCGCGAGACTCCGTCGAAATAGGTCAGCATGTTGCTGCCGTCGGCCTTCGGTCCCCAGCTCTTGTTGGTGTTGGAAATAGCATCGATGCTATAGGTTCCGTTGGAGCCCATACCATAGGTCTGCTGTATGTCATCCCACTTGGCGAGCTGCGTGTCCCAGGTGAAGGAGCCGTTGTATTCCACGGAGAAGCTGTCCTTGCCGGCAGCAGCCTTCTTGGTGGTTATAAGTATGACACCATGGCTAGCGCGGCTACCATAGAGTGCTGAGGCGGCAGGGCCTTTCAGCACCGACATCGACTCGATATCATCGGGGTTGATCGACGATATGCCGTCGCCCAGGTCATAGCCGCCATTGGTGCCGGCCTGACCGAAGTTGGTGTTGTCGAGTGGCACACCATCTATTACATAAAGAGGTTGGTTGTTGCCGGTCATCTCAGTGGAACCACGCAGGATGACACGTGTGGAACCGGAAGCACCACCGGCAGTGTTGCTGACCACAAGGCCGGCCACCTTACCAGCGAGGGAGTTGATGACGTTGGTTTCCTTGGCTTTCTGCAGTTCCTCGCCTTTCACCTCGCCTACGCCATAGCCCAGTGCCTTGCGCTCACGCTTGATGCCGAGAGCCGTTACCACGACCTCGTCCATCGTCTTGGCATCCTCCTGCAGGGTGACCTTCATGGTCTTGGCGGCCTTCACCTCTTGGGTTTTATAGCCAATGTAGCTAATTTCGAGAGTAGCTCCCTTAGGAGCGTTGATAACAAAGTTGCCGTCCAAGTCGGTAACGGCAGCTATGTTGGTACCCTTTACCCTGACGGTAGCACCAATAATAGGTTCTTGACCATCGGTAACTACACCTGTAACTTGATCATTTTGTTGCTGAATACCAACAAAATTTCCAGTTGTAGCAGTAGCTGCTAGTGGCGGTATCATTATAGATCCTGTACATAGCATAAAGATTAGTTTCCGCTTTTTTCTCATGGATTTTGGTATGATATATTTTTGGTTAGAAATTATGTGGCAAAGTTATGTAAACTTGTTACAAGGTCGGTTTGATAGCTGACAGGAATGGTTTGAATGCAAGCAAATATAGGTCTAAAGTATGCAAACTACCTGATAAATTCTATTGTCTACGGAATCCTTCACGCTTCTCTTTAGGCACAAGGTAAGCAAAGCCATATATCATCATTGAAGCCTGAGCAATTATGCCAACAATGATACTTATGATGTTAACCTCTGTAGATACCAGATTGTTGGTGAGGAAATACCAAATGGTATAGACACCGATAGGAATGTTAAGAAGCACACTGGCCACAAGTCCTGGATTGTATTTGCGGCCATAGATGAAGAACATCACTACGTGGGCCGAGGCATTCAGTGCAGAATAGTAAGCAGTCCATAATCCCCACGCCACGCCGTAGATGGTGGAGAGGATACCTGATAAGGGCAGAAGTATGTACATTAGCGGAATGTTGATCCAAAAAGTACCTTGCAATGTCAGGGGATAGTCGCCACGTGTAGAGCGCAAAGGATTACGATTGAAGAAATCAAGGAATCCACCCGGGCAGACATATTCTTCAAATTCATGTGCCCAATAGACAGAACACTGTAGCCATACAAGAAATAACGCATAATTGGTGTCCTTGACAAAAAGCCACAACAGAATAAATGTGTAAATGGCGAGGAATGGAGTTGCCTTCATCCAATTTTCATATAACCATTTCATAATTATGATTTTTTTAGTTTTGTAAAATTCATTTCTTTATTTTAGGCAATTGCAAATAGCTTGCATAGCGGCCACCTGTGTAGATGATGTGGGTGCCCTTGTTGTCAGGAATGCAACCCGGAGTGCCAGGCATCATGCCGGCACCTACTTCTTCAGTAGGTGAAATAACCATACGAAGGGTTTCGTCTTTATGGAATGTCAAGCCGATAGGCGAAAGAACTATCTTAGCTTCATATACTTGGTTTTCTACAAGTTTCTCCACACGGTCGAATGTGTAGTCGGGCACTTCGTTTGTAGCATCATCAGAAAGATGGCGCATTGAGAGACGAAGTTTTCCGTTTGGCCCTTTGTATCGTATTATGGAGGCACCGTCTTGCGTGAAGTCTTGAATTACAGCTCCATGATTGGGAATGTTTATTTGAGAGAGTATGTTACCAAACTTGTCCAGTTTTTGCACCCATACGAAAAGATCCATATCGTTATAGCCCTTTACACTGGCAAAGACTTTCAGTTTTGGATAGCCAACGAAAGAGGTTTCCTCTTTAAAAGTCTTCATAAAGCTGATGCGACCTGGGATGCCGCCTACTTCGTATTGGGCAGTTGCAATATCATCTTTCTTGCTAGTGGAGAGCGTTCTTGTATTTCCGTCAAGGTAATATTTTGTGTATTCAATATCGTTGCCATAACCGAAATCGTCGGCTGGAATGTTAAGTTTGTTGCCTCCCTCCATGTCATAGAGCAGATAGCGTACTTTGGGGGTATTCTCCCATCCATTGTCAATATCTTTTAGATAATGGTCGAAGAAGCGTAGTCGGTCTTCAGTAGCTTCCTGGCTGTAATAGTCAGGCCACTCCTGTGTGTCGTGTATGCGCATCCACTTTTCTGTTGTGCCAAGATTGCGCCACGAGCGGAATGTGCCCATGGTGTGAAGTGAATTGCCATAGCTTGCAACCATATAAACGGGGATATGAATTTTGCTTTGGTCGGCCTTTTTATCTTGCCATAATGGTGCATTAGCCAAAGGGTATTTCTCCTCTTCGGCAATCATGTCTTCGCGCTTTGCTCCGCTTGCTGAGCAATGATTCATTTGCAGACGCACAAGAAAGTGAGGGTCGGGTATACCTCCAACGTAGCACATGTCGCGATAAGCATCAGACAGTCCTTCGTTAGGGTTGATACAGGTAAGGTGAGGTGGCTGTGTTGCTGCAATAAACCACTGTGAGAATGTCAGATAACTTGTGCCTGTAAGTGCTGTTTTACCGTTACTCCACTCCTGAATGGCTATCCATTCTATAAGGTCATAGCAGTCTTCAGCTTCCTGAGAGCCAATCATAGTTATGTCGCCTTCACTATGGGCAATTCCTCGTGGGTCGGGGTTACATACAGCATAACCTTTGCTTGTCCAGTAATCAGGGTCCGGTCCTTCAAACTTTGTCAGACCGGAATTCCATTGATTGCCCATGCCCATAAGGTTGAAAAGATTACGGTAGCGGTCGGCAGAACCGTCGCTTTTGCCGTAAGGGCTCCATGCTATAAGTGTTGGGAATTTCTTTTCTTTACTGTCGGCAGGAAGAAAGATATCAGTATAAATAGTGATACCGTCTCGCATCTTTACAGCCACATCCTTGAGCATTACGATGTTGTGCTCTAAAGGTTTAAAGCCTTCTGCTATTTGCTGGCCTTTTTTCAGCATTATGGTCCCAGGGTTGAACCTGTAGAACACACCGTGAGCGTGTTCATCATTCTTGTATTCAAATGCTGGCTTGAAAATAATTTCCTTGTTAATACTGTTCATAATTATCTTTCTTTTATTTCTGGGAGCAAAGTTACAATATCTTATTATAAACAACGTTATCCATTATATAGTATAAATGGTCTTATTTGTAGATTATGGAGAAAGATATTGAAAATTTAACGTTGGGAGTTGTAAATAATATAGCAAATCTGAAAGAGGGAGCCTATATAAGCGATGACTTGTTTGTGTCAATGAATTCTCAAAAATTTGGGCGTAAGTTTCTAATGAAAGGGCAACCCTATCGTGTTGGTGAAGGGCGCGTTATGAGAATTACAGCCGGACATGCCATCTCTATAATCAATCTTGAGAAAGTGGAACTTCATGAGGGCATTCTGGTGGTGGTGCCGAAGGGTTCCATATTTGAAATTGTTGATATTGCCGAAGAGTTTAATTTGGAAGTGTTCTCTTATCAAGATTTTCCTGATGAAAACCTCTTCAGTCATTGTTCTGTCTTCGAATTGAGAACAGATGAATGGCTACTCTCTAAAGAATATTTCCTGCTTATTTGGCATGAGGTTAATCGGCGGCAAGTTGTACTTTCAGCAATTCATCATTTGCAAGCAGCCTTGCTTACCGACTTGAAAGCAATTTATAAAAAAGATAATGCTAGTAGAAAGATGAGTCGCAAGGAAATAATTCTGCATCAGTTTATAGATCTTGTCAATGAGTATGGCTTAAAGGAGCATAACCAAAAGTTTTATGCAGATCGTTTATGCATAACCCCTTCGCATTTGGGATTCGTCGTAAAGCAAGCGAGTGGGGAGACTGTTATGTCGTGGATAGACCGCAACATCATAATGCATGCAAAGTCACTGCTGAAATATTCTGACAAGATGATATTTGAAATTGCTGATGAACTCAACTTTCCTAATCCGAGTTTCTTCAATAAATTCTTTAAGCGTCACACTGGTATGACGCCTAAAGAGTATAGAATGCTGTAATCCCCATTATTCTTTCATTACGTTATAGCTTTTTGCTACTGGTGTGATTTTATGGCGTGGTCTGAAACTACTTTATGTGTTCTTGGATGAGGCCGTGACGGTATGCGTGGAGCAGCTGTTTAAGACATGAAATCTGTCGTTTCAGTTCTTTGCCTATATCGGTGTCGGCCACCAACATACGATGTTGGCTCATCTCAACTATCTGAGTTGTACTCTTGATGTCGGCTCCTGTGCGTATGGCATCCTCTGCACTGGTAAATGGCTCGTGCTGCACAAGCTGGAAGCCGCGGCTGTGATAGACGAGTGTATAGCCTGCTATTCCTGTTTCTGCATGGTAAGCTGACGAGAAGCCACCATCGATAACCATAAGTTTCCCGCCTGCTTTTATCGGATTTTCACCACGTTTTGCCCTTACAGGAACGTGACCATTGATTATGTGGCGGTTATCTCCCTCCACACCGAAAGCATCGAGTATGCTGTTCACTATGTCGGGATTGTCACGCAATATGAAGTAGTTGCCTTTCTGCTCCTCATGGGTCTTCTTGTCGGCAATGAAGTATCGCTCGAAGGTAGCCATCTTGCTCTTATCGAAAAGAGGACTGTTGGGACCGCACCAGAGGTACATGAAGTAGTCGGTGGCATACTGTCGCTCTTCTGGATTACTGTCTCGTTGGAATGCGGTACGTACCATCATGCCAAGATTATGCATCAGTTCCATGCCTTTATAGTATTTTCCTGGCCACGTTTCCACCTCCTTGAGAGAGCCGTCGGCATTTAGTGGCACTGAGGCATGGAAGAGAAGGTTGCCGTTGCATACAGCATACATGCAACCGTGGCGCAGCATAGTGCGTATGTGGCGGTGCAAGTGCTCACTCTGCATGAAGCTTCGGCAGAGTTTATCTATCACGTTGCGCTCCTCGTCGCTGAGCTTATTGGGGGCAGAAGGGTCGATAGTGGGGAAGAAGCAACTGCTCATGGGATAGTCTTTGCCGTCTATGTTGCATGTGTGATTGCTGTAATCTATGGTCGAGAGCATCTTGCGCGAAGTCATTTTCCAATTTGGGTGTCGGTCTATGAGGGCCGCTTCCTCTTTGAATTGTATCACTGCTATGGCCTTATGCATCTTAGCTATGAGGTTTAGCTGCTTTTCTGACATGCTGTCTGGGGCGCATTTGGGCTTGAATTCCTCGCATGGATCATCCTTGTAGGCACTCAGAGCCATAGTTGCAAGTGGCACAAGGTTTATGCCGTAGCCCTCTTCTATGGTCTCCATATTGTCGTATCGTAGTGCAATGCGTATCACGTTGCACACGCATACTGGGTTTCCGGCCAGTGCCCCCATCCACAACACGTCGTGATTGCCCCACTGTATATCCCAAGAGTGGTAGTTCTCAAGTGTGTCCATTATTATATGGGCACCTGGACCACGGTCATAGATATCGCCGAGTACGTGTAACTGGTCTATAGCAAGACGCTGAATTACGTTGCAGATGGCCACAATGAAAGCATCGGCACGCCCAATGCTGATAATGGTGTCAATGATAGCGCTCACGTATTGCGACTTGTCTTTGTCGTCAGTACGCTCGTGTAACAGCTCCTGAATTATGTAACTGAAGTCGGCTGGTAACGATTTACGTACCTTAGAGCGTGTATATTTACTCGAGACATCACGGCAAACTTCAACGAGTTGGTGGATAGTAATGCGATACCAGTCATCTATGTCGCTGTCGGTGGCTTTAACCAGCTCGAGTTTCTGTTCGGGATAATAGATGAGTGTACAGAGTTCGCGTTTTTCTTGTTCACGTAGTGTGTTGCCGAAGAGCTCGTTTACCTTGCGCTTTATGTTTCCCGAAGCATTCTTAAGCACGTGTTGAAATGCTTCATACTCACCATGTAGGTCGGCGAGGAAGTGCTCTGTGCCCTTTGGCAGATGGAGTATGGCTTCGAGATTTATTATTTCGGTTGCTGCCTGAGCTACTGTCGGAAAGTTGTTTGACAGCAGTTTCAAGTAGTCAAGGTCAAGTTTTTTCTCATCCATGGGTCTCTTTTTTGTTAAAAGTTGGTTTGGGCTTTTTGACACATTATTTATATAAGCTTTTCAGCAGACTGTAGTCTTCTATCGTTACTTTGCTTTCGTCAAGTTTTGACTTGTCAAGTTTGAATGTGCGGACAAAGAAATCGTAGACTGCATTGCGCTTGTTAGGCCCGAAGTCGTGGCGTTCCTTGGGTAGATGAACATTCTCAACTAGTTGTTTTTTACCATAGAAGTCATAACACCGTTGCAAGAAAGGAAATTCCAACGTTGGCACAGAGGCTGTCCAATCGCCGCCATCACTCACTATTAACTGTGGTTTGGGGGCAAAGAAAGCTGCCAATTCAGCATTGCAAGTGCCACCACCGGCAAGTTGTATTGGCATTCCGCTCTCACAGGGGCAACCTCCGTCGAAGTGGCTGGCAAGGCTAACCACAGGTGCTGAGGCCGTAAATCTGTCGTCGAGTACGCTAAGCAGCACCGACTGAGTGCCGCCACCACTGCCTCCGTTCACTCCTATACGGTTGTGGTCTATGTAAGGTTGATTGTACATATAGTCTAGAAGAACAAGTCCGTTTAGTGCCTGCATCACTTGTGCGCGGCTGGTGCGGTGGGCTTTGGCGCCCACTTCTTTCTCACTTTCGCCCCATCCGTATAGGTCGTAGCTTACGCATACTGCTCCCATACGGGCCAGAGAAGCTAACCGCTGCTGCTGATCCTTGCGGTACCTGCCATCGTAGAAGTGGCCATTGGGGCAGATGATAAGAGCATACTTATTGGTTTTCCACTTCCGTCGTGTGGCCTTGTCTTGGTTGGGGAGGTAGATGGAGCCGAATACATGCTCTCTTGGTAGAGTCTCTATGCATATGTTTTGCACCGAATAGCCGTCATATTTGCGTTCTTTACCTATGATTGGCTTCTTGTGAACCAGTGAGTTTATCTTGCTGTCTAGGTCCAATAGCTTCCTTACATCACGTCTGACGCTATCGCGGCGGGCCTCGAACTGCTTGCTGTCAGAGTAAAGTGAGCTGAGATAGTTGAGCATAAGCCGGCCCTCGTTTGTGTGGCGACGGGCATATTCGTAAGGTCTTATCTTGTAGGTATTGTCGTCTTGCTTCCACCAGTTCCACCCTAGAGGTTTGCAAATATTGTCAAGCGTGGTCTCAAGTGAGTAGGGGCGAATGCGGAAATCAGCATAAACAAGGCTTACCCCCGTAGTATCAACATCGTATTTGAATTTTACTCCGAATCTGTTGCCTACTTCATTCATCAGTTGACTCACCGGTCTTGTAAAGTGACCTTGGTAGTTGTTTTGTGCCATTGCACCCATAGCGAGTGTCAGAAAGGCGGCAATGATTGTTCTTTTCATTTATTCAGTCAGTATTTAAACTTTGTTTTCAGTTTTCTTATGTTTATTACCATTTCAAGTAGCCATACTTTTCTTTATACCACAGTTGTACAGCATTGACTATGTTTTGCCATATAACGTAGGCGCAAGGAGACAGTGCTGCAAGTGGATTTAGGAAGGTTATGCAGAGCCAAATGCCCACCACGTTGTTCTTCTGTCCTAAAGCTTGGCCGGCGCCAATGCTGTCACCCCAGTGTTTTCCCACGGCTTTGCCAATGCTGAACTGCAATATTGTGAGTCCTAGGGGGATTATTATCATCAAGAATAGTATATGTCCGCTTACCGGAGCATGAAGCAGAGTCTTCATGGTTAGTCCCATTATTATGCTGAGGTTTACGCTCCAAAGATAGAAAGCAAGGTTGCGCTTCGAGCGTATATACTGCGCGAACTTTGGTAGAAACCTCCTTGTGAGCAACGCAAGGCATAAAGGAAGGATCAAAACCGTAAGTACACGGCGCAAAACCATAAGGAAAGCCATCATGAAACTTATGTCTGCACTTTTCTCAACCATAGGGAAAAAGAGTGGAATTATGATGGAAGTAACGCAGTTGGCTATGAGAATATAGACGGTGAGTGACTCTATGTTGCCGCCAAGCTTGTCTACCACTACCGGGGCGGCAGCGGCAGTGGGACATATTACACATATAAATATACCTTCAAGAATAAGCTTTGCCTCTGGATTTACTGTTATGGAAATGAGTAAAACCACAAATCCTGAGAGTGCAATGCGTATGGCCTGCAGAATGAAATGCCACGTGCGTGGTCGCAGGTTGTGTATTCGTATTTTGCAAAAGGTAACATATAATATGAAGAAAATGATGTAAGGCATAATCCCTACAAGCTTCGGGCCGACGTAATCTCCTATGGGTTGGAGTGCGGTAACCTCAGAAAAGACGAGATAAACCACCGAGCCCACAATGAGAGAGCACAGCAAAGTCCAGTTTTTTGCGAAACTTTCAATTTTCTCTAAAACAGTTTCCATCTTCATATAAATGCAAAGTTACCAATAATTTAAATATTTGTGGAAAAATAAGGTTGAATTTTTTGTGGAGTCATAAATTCTCATTACTTTTGTGATGTTACTACAAAACGGAAGCAATAAACACCGGAGGACGACTATGAACCAGAAAATAACTGAGCAGAACTTTGACAACCGTTATTCCGATCCTATAGAGCGGAGTGAAATAGATAAGTTTGTCAGTATGGAGATGGGACGGCAAATACATCGCTACATCAAGGCCATGAAAGGCACTAAGGAAGGTATGCTGCGGTTTGAGCAAAGACTTCAGGGACTGACGGTGCCACAGCGTGAGGAAGCTATTGCCCGTTACATTGACTTGAACAGGCATGCCCTCGACGGACTTGACCTGAGAATGGTGCTCACAAGGGCCGTAGCCAATTATTGCGATACATTTTCTTATTTCTCGAAAATGGCCCAAGACAAGCGTAAACTGGCTTTCTACATTAATAGAATACGTGATAAATACATCAGGTTGCACAAGATCGTAGAGCAGAATGGTAAGTTCGGTATGACAGACTCGCATGGCCGGGTACTCCTCCCAACAGAGTTTGATTTTCTGCGCACGTGTTACGTTTATGTCGACGATTTAAAAACAATGCCCGTTATCGCCCAGAAAAATAGCAAATTGGGTCTTGTCTATCCCGACGGAAGAGGTACTGTTGTGGCTCCTTTTGAGTATGACGACATCTCGTTGCGTGATGAATACCCTTATTTCGAGGCTATTAAGGGTGATAAAACATTTTTCCTTACAGAGGAGAATGGGTATAAAGGATAAAAATACCTATTCTATTGATAAAAAATATTATAAAAACTTATATTTTCTCATATCATTACAAATAGTAGACAGATTATGCCTAAATTTGCCATGGTGCCACCAGTTAGGCACCAGATAGGCTTATAGGTATTAGGATTTAAGGTGGAAGGGCAGTGAGTCGTGATGATTCGTTGCCCTTCATTTTCCTTGCCTTGATTCTTAACTGTAGGCTTCGTGTAAATTTTATTATTTGAATTAAATATACTCAAATTAATTTCTAAAATGAATTGGAAACAATTGCAAAACGGATCAGATATCCGTGGCGTTGCCTTAGAGGGCATAGAAGGTGAGAATGTAAATCTTACGGCCGATGTTGTAAGGATAATTGCTATGTCCTTTGTGGCATGGTTGAAGAAAAAAGGCATCGGTGGTGAGCGACCTGTAATAGCTGTTGGCACCGATTCTCGCCTGTCTGGTCCAGATTTGAAGTTGGCTTTCATCAATGGAGCACGTAAAGCGGGAGCTGATGTGCAGGACTGTGGGCTTGCTTCTACACCTGCTATGTTCATGACAACTGTTGATTCAGAGCAGACTGCTTCAGCTTCGGTGATGATAACAGCAAGTCACCTGCCATGGAATCGTAATGGATTGAAGTTCTTTACAGCCAAGGGTGGATTTGATAAGAGTGATATTACCGATTTGCTCAGTATGGCAGAGCGTGGCGAATATGAAACTGCTAGTATCCAGGGTATCCCTGTGGCGCGCGACTATATGACTCGTTACTCTGCTCATTTGGCCAATTATATTGCCAAAGGCATTGGTTCTGATGTGAGCAAGCGTCCTCTCAAGGGCATGCATATCATAGTAGATGTAGGTAATGGAGATGGTGGTTTCTTCGAGAAGTTACTGAGTGGGCTTGGCGCTGATACAACAGGGAGTCAGTTTCTTGACCCTGACGGACACTTCCCCAACCATATTCCAAATCCAGAGAATAAGGATGCTATGGCTTCAATATGTAAGGCTGTTATTGAAAGCAATGCCGATTTGGGTGTAATATTCGATACAGATGTTGATCGTTCGGCTATTGTTGACCATGCGGGCGACCCTATTAATCGCAATTCGCTTATAGCTCTTATTTCGGCAATAATACTTAAGGAGCATCCGGGAAGCACTATTGTTACCGATTCTGTCACCTCTGACGGACTGACTGACTTCATTAAGAGTCTTGGAGGTGTGCATCACAGGTTCAAAAGAGGCTATAGGAACGTTATAAATGAAGGTATCAGACTCAACAACGAGGGTGAAGACTGCTGGCTTGCCATAGAAACATCGGGCCATGCGGCTTTGCGCGAGAACTATTTTCTTGATGATGGAGCCTATCTTGCGGCCAAACTGATAATTGCTGCCGCTAAGTTGAGAGCACAGGGCAAACAGTTGCAGAGTCTGATAGCTACCCTTCGTCAACCTAAAGAAAGTCGGGAAATAAGAATGAAGATAACAGAACCGGATTTCAAAGCTTACGGACAGCGTGTGCTTGACAATTTTAAGGCAAATGTAGAAAGCGTTCCTGGATGGAAGATAGTGGAACCAAACTACGAAGGAGTGCGTGTAGCGTGTGGCAATCCAGACGAAGACGGATGGCTGTTGCTGCGCCTTTCGCTTCACGACCCAGTGCTCCCGCTCAATATTGAAAGTAATGTTGAGGGTGGAGTAGACCGTATCATTAACAAATTGCGCCCTCTTATTCCACTGCTCAAATAGTTTGTGTTCTTTCGAAATATTATTTTTGCGGACTTAAGCATCATAAACTGATTCTGATAAAAACTAGTATTGAATACAAAAATCCCCGACAAGTGATTTTGATCAAACTTGCCGGGGATTTTCTATTAATAATATGTGGCTTTCAACTTGACGCTACCGTTATTTTAGTAAATGTAGAGTCTTTTTTTAAAGTAAGCCAACTGGTTTTGCTTATTCTTCAGATGCTGATTCGTCTGGCTTCATATTCGTGTAAACATTCTGCACGTCGTCGAACTCTTCCAAACGCTCCACCATCTTGTCTATTGTTTCTCTTTGCTCCGGAGTTACGTCTTTGAGGTCGTTAGGAATACGGGTAAACTCAGCGCTTGTAATCTCATAGCCGTTGTCCTCAAGATATTTCTGTATGTCGCCGAAGCTCTTAGGGTCGCCATAGATGGTAATTTCGCCTGTCTCTTCGTCAGTGTCGTACTCGTCGTCAACACCAAAATCTATCAGATTCAGAATCAGATCGTCCATATCAGTGTCCTCTTTTGGCTTGAAAGAGAACACACATTTGTGGTCGAAGAGGAAGCTAAGAGAGCCTTGAGTGCCAAGGTTGCCGTTGAATTTGTTGAATACTGACCTTACGTCAGCCACGGTTCTGGTGGTATTGTCGGTCAGAGTGTCAACAAACACTGCTATGCCATGCGGTCCGTACCCCTCGTATGTAACCTCCTTGTAGTCGCTCTGGTCCTTGCCCATTGCATTCTTGATGGCACGGGTTATGTTGTCCTTCGGCATGTTCTCGCGTTTGCAGGTGGCTATTATGGCACGCAAGCGTGGGTTGTTTTCCGGCTCTGGGCCACCGGCTTTGACTGCTATGGCTATCTCTTTACCCAGTTTCGTAAATGTGCGGGCCATGTGCCCCCACCTCTTAAGCTTTGTAGCTTTGCGATATTCAAATGCTCTTCCCATAGGAAATAAAAACTTGTATGTTGTTGTTTTTGTTGTTTTGCCTTATCTTAGCTCTGCATGCAGCTGTGTTGTTAGCTGGTGTATGAGCTTCTTCATTATGGCATCGATGGCCTTATCGTTGAGTGTTTTTTCCTCATCCTGCAAGATGAAGTTCACGGCATAGCTCTTCTTGCCGGCCGGAAGGTTCTTTCCCTGATATACATCGAAGAGTTCCACATTCTTAAGGAGCTTCTTCTCTGTCTTATGTGCTATCTGTTCTATCTGTGCAAACTCCACATTCTCGTCTACAAGAAGTGCAAGATCGCGGCTAACGGCAGGGTATTTTGATATCTGACGGTAGAGAATCTCGTTCTTCCTTACAGCTTTTGTGAGTTGAGTCCAGTTGAGATCGGCATAGTAAACGGGCTGTTCCAGATCGAAAAGCTTGAGAACCTTGCGGCTCAAGGTACCAAATTCGGCAAGAGTCTTGCCACTTCTTGAGGTGAGAGTCATGCCTTGCTCAAAAATGTTGTTGCTGCTTGACTGCTCAATGAAGGCTGTTCTTTGCAATCCAAGGCGTGATAGCACATTATATACATAGGCTTTCAATTCGAACACAGAACTTTCTTGGTCCGGATGAATCCATGAACCTTCAATGCGTTTGCCTGTCAGCCACAGTCCCAAATGTTCCTCCTGTGAGTATGCTTTTATAGGACTCTCGCTTGTGTGCTTGCTTTCATCAAATGTGTAGGTATTGCCAAACTCGTAGAATCTCAGGTTATGGGCCTTGCGGTTTATATTGCGCTGAATGCTTTCAAGACCGCCAAAGAGCAGTGTTTGTCGCATACAGCCAAGGTCGGCGCTAAGCGGATTCATCACCTTTACAACCTTGTTCCATGGATAAGCGTTAAGCTGATTCTGGTCGTAGTAGGCAATTCGGGTTAGGGAGTTGTTGAGTATTTCGTTGAATCCACTGCCTGTAAGCTGCTCTCCTATAATGTTTTCCTGGCGATAGCGCTTGTCTTCCTCGCCTTCAATTACAAGAGATGATTTCAGTTGTGTTGGTATCTCCACATTATTATAACCGTAAATGCGCAGAATGTCTTCAACAACGTCGCATGGACGCTGCACATCTACACGGTAGGCCGGTACTAAGAGATCGAGTCCGAGGTCATCTTCTTTCTCAATCTTCATCTCCAAAGCTCCGGCGATAAGCTTTATCATGTCAGCACCAAGCTTCTTTCCTATAAGTCGGTCGCAATATTCGTAGTTGAGTCTTACTGGGAAGTCGGCCATTTTGGTTGGGTATACGTCGTTGATTTCCATCGAAACCTTGCCGCCGGCAAGCTCTTGGCAGAGTATTGCAGCCTGTTTCAGTGCGTAGATGGTGCCGTTGGGGTCGATGCCACGCTCAAAACGGAAGCTTGCATCAGTGGAAAGTCCGTGGCGGCGGGCCGACTTGCGAATCCAGGTTGGGTGGAAGTAGGCGCTTTCGAGTACCACATTCTTGGTTGTTTCGTATGTTCCTGAGCCTTTGCCACCAAATACTCCGGCTATGCACATGGGCTCTTCTTCGTTGCAGATGGCCAAGTCGTGCTCGCCAAGTGTGTGCTCTACGCCATCGAGAGTAACAAACTTCTTGCCCTCATTCTTGTCTTTCACTATGATGTGGTGGCCCTTCACCATGTCGGCATCGAAGCAATGCATTGGCTGTCCGTATGCCATCATAATGTAGTTTGTAATGTCTACTATGTTGTTGATAGGCCTAAGACCTATCACTGTCAGCTTGTCTTTGAGCCATTTGGGGCTTTCCTTCACATCGCAATCAGTGATACTGAGACATGCATAGCGTCTGCAGGCGTCCGTATTATCTATGGTTACCTCGATGGGCATATCATTATTGTCCACGTGGAACTTGGAACAGTCGGGCCTGTGTAGCGTTGATGGCTTGCCGTGGCGCACCAAATAGGCGTTAAGGTCACGTGCAACGCCATAGTGTGACAGTGCA
>CAZUWO010000019.1:0-7717 GCA_964623995.1 uncultured Prevotella sp.
AAAAATTTGGTCTGA
Source organism: uncultured Prevotella sp. (assembly GCA_964623995.1). Lineage (GTDB taxonomy): Bacteria > Bacteroidota > Bacteroidia > Bacteroidales > Bacteroidaceae > Prevotella. The sequence goes on from CAZUWO010000019.1 coordinate 16, forward strand.
TTAAGAAATAAATAAGCTTAAAATTGGTAGTGGTAATTCAAAATTAAGTTTTTTTACAGGCATAAGTTACTTAACGATACAATTATTGCCACAATAGGAAAGGCCAGGTCAGGCTAGGAATTAGATAAGCCTGACATGGGCAAATTTTTAAAAAGTGTTGTTTCCTTACACCGATACTCTATCAAATTACAGTACCGTAAGTTGGCACAGACATTTAAAATTCCGACTTTTATCCACCTCCCTACTTTTATTTTCCTTTATAGCTTTTATTTGTTTGCTGCGTAGCCTTTATCTTTTTTCTACGTAGCGAAAGACCTTTTTCTATAAGATTACAACGTCGGTTGCATTGCTTTTACACCGCCAACATGGTGCCTTTGCCCCGTCAAAGCAGTGAGTTTAGGGCCTGTTACTACATAACAGCAACTCTGGATAGCCTTGGTTTTGCTCTCCGTATTTAATCCCGCAATAGCCATTATGTTACAGAAGCAACGTCATAATTGTGAGTATAATGAAGAAACAGTTGTTATTTGGCAAGTCCCTATTTTCTTTATGCTAAGAAGGTCGCTATCTCCCGTCAACAAATAATCGGCACAAGAAGTTACGGCAAGCTCCAAAAGGAAATCGTCTTTAGGGTCCCTGCGTCTTTGGGGAATATCGGAAAGAGGATAGAATAATGATTCTTTCAGTATAAAACCAAGCAATAATGAAATCTGCTTGTTGGATATTCTCTTCGCTAACTTTTTTCTTGAAGCAACAGTTATCAACTCGTCAAGAGACAATTGTGATGTCACTATTACAATATCATCTCTTGAGAGTATATCTATTAACTGTTTCGAGACCTCGCCATGAAGCAGAAAACTAATCCACAAATTAGTATCTATTATTACTTTCATGGATTATTTTCGGATCCTTGTCTCAAAGAACTCCTGTCTGCCCTTTTCTACTTCAGCATTTATTTCATCTTCCGACATATCACAAAGGCCCGACATTGACCATATCTTCTCTAACTGTTCTCTCTTCCCGAGTGCCTGTTCCTCTTTGGCAGGAGTTATTGACTTTATAAAATCAATAACCTTTTTGAGAAGATTATCATTGCTAGAGATAGAACCAACCTGTCGCAAGAGCTCTTGATTTAATTGCAAAGTAGTCATACACTTTATCTCTACATTAGTTTTGTAAAGATAGAATAAAAGAGGGAAAGCACAAAATTATTAGTTATTTTTTGCATTACCATCGTCAGAATCTATTCTTCCGCAATGTGATAATCCGCCCGAAAGAGTGCCAAAGTAAATATTTTCTGAAAGAAAAACTGTTTTTTCTTTGTCAGTTCTGCATTTTAGTGTAACTTTGCCTTGCATAAAAACACTTACGATAGAATCTTCTAACCAAAACATTTTTTATATGAAGAAGTATTTAGCAGAAATGGTGGGCACCGCCGTGTTAGTGCTGATGGGCTGCGGAGCCGCCGTATCGCTGGGCTGCAACGTTGCCGAACCGGCCACGGTAGTGGGCACCGCCCTTGCCTTTGGACTCTCTGTGGTGGCCATGGCCTATACCATCGGCGGCATTTCGGGCTGCCACATCAACCCCGCCATATCGCTCGGCGTATGGCTTAGCGGCCGCATGAGCGGCAAGGACTGCGCCATGTATATTCTGTTTCAGGTGATAGGCGGACTCATTGGCGCCCTGTTGCTCTACCTGCTTGTTACTGCCGCCGGAGGCGAACTGGCCGCAAGTGCTCTTGGAGCCAACGACTTGCAAGCGCTGAACGACGTTCAGACGGTGAGCATAGGCGGCGGACTGCTGGCCGAAGTGTTCTTCACCTGCGTGTTTGTGCTAGTGGTTCTCGGCGCAACGGCCAAGACAAACGGGGCCACTAACAACTTCGCCGGACTGGCCATTGGCCTTGCCCTCGTGCTCGTCCATTTGGCTTGCATCCGCTACACCGGCACTTCTGTCAATCCGGCACGCTCCATCGGACCTGCCATCTTTGCACAGCTCACTCCCGGACATGCCGGAGCTCTGAGCCATCTGTGGATTTTCATCGTGGGCCCACTAGTGGGGGGAGCGCTCTCTGCCTGCATTTGGAAGATGATAGAACCCAAAAAGTAACACCCTGATAATGAGATAGCATAGTTTCTGCCGCATGAAGAATACCTTAAAACATTTTCTCCGTGCGGCAGTAATAAATTTATAACAAGCCTAAAAAAATAACTATGGAAGGTTACAAACAGCAACAATACCCATTCAAGACTAAGAGATACGTACAGATGCTTGACCTTGTTGACGACGAAGCTGCCATAAACGAATACCGAAGGCTGCACTCCGAGGCCGTGCAATGGAAGGAAATACGCGACGGAATACGTGAGGTTGGCATTCTGGAGATGGAAATCTACATCAGCGGAAACCACCTTGTAATGATAGTTGACGCCCCTGAAGACTTCGATTGGGACAAGGCCATGGCCCGTTTGGCCACCTTGCCGCGCCAGGCAGAATGGGAAGACACCGTGGGCAAATACCAACAGAGCCGTCCCGGAGCCACAAGCAACGAGAAATGGAAAATGATGGAGCGAATGTTCCACCTATACAAATAAACACGTAACAGCAATATTGTAAAACAAACCACACATAAATTACTTGTAAATTATGCAATACCGACAATTAGGAAAAACAGGAATGAAGGTGTCTGCCCTTGGCTTTGGCGCCTCATCGCTTGGCAGCGTGTTCCACGAGACAAAGGAACAGCAAAGTATTGACGCAGTTATAGCCGCTGTAGACGGTGGTATCAACCTAATAGACGTTAGCCCTTACTATGGCTATTATAAGGCGGAAACCGTGCTTGGCAAGGCTTTGCCGCTTATACCTCGTGACAAATACTACCTCACAACTAAGGTAGGACGCTACGGAGAGAATGGCCACAACACGTGGGATTATAGTGCCAAGCGTGCAAAAGAGAGCGTTTACGAGAGCTTGGAGCGCCTACACGTAGACTATATTGACGTTATTCAAGTGCACGATATAGAGTTTCAGGGCCGCAGACCTGAAGGTTTGCAGAAGGTTGTAGACGAGACTCTGCCCGCACTCCACGAACTAAAGAAAGAGGGAGTGGTAAAACACGTGGGCATTACCGACCTGCAGCTGAAGAACTTGAAGTGGGTTATAGAGCACGTAGAGGACGGAACGGTAGAGACTGTGCTCAACTTCTGCCACTATTGCCTCAACGACGACGCCCTGACTGACTACCTCGACTTCTTCGAAGCCCACGGAGTGGGTGTCATTAATGCCTCTCCGTTCTCCATGGGGCTGCTAACCCAGCGCGGCGTCCCAGATTGGCATCCGGCTCCTAAGCCACTTGTGGAAGCCTGCGCTAAGGCTGCCGAATACTGCAAGCAGCAAGGCTACGCCATAGAGAAGCTGGCTTTGCAATACAGTGTGAGCAATCCGCGCATAGCAAGCACCCTGTTCTCGTCGGCCAATCCTGACAACGTACGCCGCAATATAGAGTGGGCAAGCACCGAACCCGACTGGGAGCTGGTAAAGAAAGTTCAGGAAATAATAGGCGATCAGAAGCGTGTAACCTGGGCTAATACCTGATACTGCTCCGCAATATTCCTAAATACTAAAAACACTTTCGCTATGATTATCGATGCTCACAGCCACCTTTGGCTAAGGCAAGACACCGTAGTGGACGGACAACCCATCCGCACTCTCTCGCCAAACGGCTCCCGCTCGGAGTTCTTCGGCGAGGAAGTGCAGATGCTTCCGCCATTTATGATAGACGGAAAGAACACCGCTGAAGTGTTCTTATCCAACATGGACTACGCCCAAGTGGGCGGTGCAGTGGTAGTACAGGAGCTTATCGACGGCAACCAAAATCAATATCTCGCTCAGGTGGAGCAGAAATATCCCGACCGTTTCTTCTGCATGGGCATGGCGTTCACACTCGACGAGGCCCGAAAGGCAAAGCAAATGGGACTGCGCGGACTGGCTTTCCCCGGCCATCGCATGACTTCCAAGCCGCTCACAGAGCTGATGCCTGTATTCAAATACATGGAAAAGGAAGATTTGGTGCTAAGCATGTGCGTTGCCGACAGCGACAAGCAGATAGGCGAAATGGCCGAAGTGATAGGCGAATGCCCTAATTTGAAGGTGGCAATAGGCCACTTCGGCATGGTAACCACGCCATCTTTTGAGCAGCAAGTTAAGCTGGCACGCCTCGGTAGCAATGTAATGATTGAGTCGGGCGGCATAACCTGGCTCTACAATTCAGAATTCTACCCCTTCCCTTCAGCCGTAAAGAGCATCCGTCAGGCTGCCGACTGGGTGGGTTGGGACCGTCTTATGTGGGGCAGCGACTATCCTCGAACCATCACTGCCATAACTTACCGTATGTCGTACGACTTCATCACTAAGTCAAAGGATCTCTCTGCCGAGCAGAAAGAGCAGTTTCTGGGGCTCAATGCCTATCATTTCTATGGCTTTAGGCAGTTGCCTGAGCTGCCATACATAAAAAACATGTCAGAATGAGCAATAAAAACAACCGCAGCTACGTGGCACTAGGACTGGTGTTCACGTTGTTTTTCCTATGGGCTATAAGCAGTAACCTGCTGCCAACCATGATTCGCCAGCTGATGAAGCAGTGCAATCTGAACACGTTTGAGGCCTCTTTTACCGAAAGTGCCTATTGGCTCGCTTACTTCATCTGCCCCATTCCCATCGCAATGTTCATGAAGCGGTTCAGCTATAAGGCCGGAATCATCTTCGGACTTACGCTTGCCGCAGCCGGTTCCTTCCTGTTTTTCCCCGCCTCTGAGATAAATTCCTACCCCGTTTATCTCTGCATCTTCTTCATCATAGCCACGGGAATGTGTTTCCTTGAAACAGCAGCCAACCCCTATGTAACCGAACTCGGCGATCCAAAGACGGCCCCCCGCCGGCTCAATTTGGCCCAAGCCATCAATGGTCTGGGTGCTTTCATCGCCGCAATGTTTCTTAGCAAGGCTGTGTTGGGCAGTGGCAAGTTCTCACAAGTTTACTTTCTGCTGGGCAGTGTGCTCATACTGGCAGCCCTTGTCTTTGCCTTCACACGGTTGCCAAAGACTGCCGATGAACTGGAAACTATCAAAATGCGCAGCGAAGGCAGCGACAAGGGAAGTAAGTTGATAGACTTTTCAGTGCTAAAGGTTAGCCATTTGCGCTGGGGAGTCATAGCTCAGTTCTTCTATAACGGTGGACAAACGGCCATAAACAGCCTGTTTCTCGTTTACTGTTGCACCTATGCCGGCCTCGATGAGGCCACAGCCACAACCCTGTTTGGAATCTACATGCTCTGCTTCCTGCTGGGAAGATGGATTGGTACTGCACTAATGGGACGCTTCAAGCCCCACAACATGCTCACCGTCTATGCCTCAGTGAATGTGCTTCTCTGCCTGGTCATCATTATTTTTGGCGGATGGACCGGCGTGATTTGCATGATGGGAGTATCTTTCTTCATGTCAATCATCTACCCAACTCAGTTCTCCCTGGCCCTGACAGGACTGGGTGAGCGCACAAAGAGCGGATCAGCCTTCCTTGTTATGGCTATAGTCGGCAACGCCATGGTGCCGCAATTCACAGCCTTCATCATGCACAAGATGCCGCAAATATACCATGCCGCCTACATAGTGCCACTGGTTTGCTTCGTCTTCTGCGCTTATTACGGATGGCGTGGCTACAGGGTTAAGAACGAAAAAGAATAAAAAAAAGAATATAAACTATACTTATAAAAAATGAAAGCAATCAGAATTACTCACAATCAAGAACTGAATATTATCGAGATGGAGGCCCCACAAGCCCCCAAAGCTGGTGAGGTGATGTTGCGGATGCTGTATGTAGGCTTCTGCGGAACAGACCTAAACACCTTCCGTGGGCGTAACAAGATGGCCTTGAATCCCATTATTCCGGGCCACGAGATAAGCGCAAGAGTTGAAAAAGTGGGTGAAGGAGTGCCCGAAACCATAAAACCTGGAATGCTAGTTACCTGCAATCCATACACCAACTGTGGCCATTGCGCCGCTTGTCATAACGGAAGGGTAAACGCATGCGAACATAACGAGACTCTCGGAGTGCAGCGTAATGGTGCGATGCGCGAATTTTTCACGCTGCCATGGCAGAAGATTATTCCGGCCGGACAGCTGGAACCGAAGTCGGTTGCACTTGTAGAGCCTATGTCGGTTGGCTTCCATGCCGTGAGCCGCACGGCGGTAACCGACGTCGATACCGTAATGGTGATAGGCTGCGGAATGGTAGGTCTGGGTGCCGTGGTGCGTGCAGCACTGCGCGGAGCCACCGTCATTGCCGGCGACATAGACGAGGAAAAACTTGAACTGGCTAAGCGGATGGGTGCTACTTACACCGTAAATACCATATCGGACAATGTGCACGAGAAGCTGAGCGAAATAACAGGAGGTTTCGGACCTGACGTTATAATCGAGGCAGTGGGCAGTGCTACCACCTACAAGCTGGCTGTAAATGAGGTGGCTTTCACAGGTCGCATCGGCTGTATAGGCTATGCCAAGACCGACGTTGAGCTGAACACTAGCCTGTTTGTTAAGAAAGAACTCGACATTCGCGGCTCCCGCAACGCCACACCTAAGGATTTTGAGGCCGTAATACGCTACATGGAGCGTGGCATCTGCCCAACACAAGAACTTATCAGCCGTGTGGTTAAGCCAGAAGAAGCACTTGAAGCAATGCAATGGTGGGATAAAAATCCGGGCAAAGTGTTCCGAATCCTGGTCGATTTTACAGGAGAATAAAACCTAAGTGCTGCTCCATTATGTTAAAAAAGGCGACAAATGAATGTGAGCTCAATAAAAACTTATACCTTTGTAGGTGAAAAAAGAAACTCCAAATACCTATCAAATGATTAACAGAAGATTTTTTAATGTACTCGCAGTTGCCTTATTTTCATTGTCGGCACTTACTTTAAGCTCGTGCCTTGGCGATGATGACGACGACGATAACAGCTGGCTCAGCCAGCAGGAACAAAAGAATGCGCAGCTGAGTGTGGCCGGAACGCACAGCGGAAAGATGTTCTATAACAAAACAGACAAGGACGGAGAGACCACAAGAGACACAATAAATGCCTCTTGGACCGTCAATACCGACTCCACGCTCGTGATACACAACTTCCCGTTAAGTCAGCTTGGCGACAATGTTAACGACGAAGACGTGAAGGCAGCCATACAGGCTCTGCCCAACACTGACCTGCGATGCCAGTATTTTGCCGTTACTTCAAGCCCAATACAGTGCATCGTCAACCCGTTCAATGTGCAGCGAACTGTCAACATTAAGGGCGTAGACAGGAAGCTGCAATTCGTATTCGCCGCCAACAATGGATACAGTTTCATGCAGTATGTTACCATAAACAGCAAGCAGACCTTAGGTTTGCAGATTCTGTATTACACTGTCTACATCGACGACGTGGAGCAAACAACCGATGCTTATAAGGCTTTCGCAATTTATCAGGAATAAGATTACACATCTAATAAACCATAACCTATAAGTCAGAAGTGCAATAGCACAACATGATTTCGTCCGGTCAGCAACATCGTTTTACTGCTGTCCGGACGATTTTTTATTGCCATGAGCAACTCAAGACCATAATATAAGATGCTGAAACGACAAATACATAATTGCCAAACTGCCGTCAGTTTTATAT
>CAZUWO010000019.1:7727-32941 GCA_964623995.1 uncultured Prevotella sp.
TCATAGCACGGCAATTATCTTTCCACGCAATAAATATTACATTGAAAAAATAGCCACAGAGCTCTACCCTATCGGGCAAATCACTCCTCAAGCTTGGCCTTCATAGCTTTAAGTTGGGCTATGAGGTGGCGACGGGTGGTAATAATTTGCTGACGGTAGACAGCACAAGTAAGCAGGAAATAAACTCCCGTCTGGAGCCAAAGAGCCTGGAATTGCGGCTCTACATCGGCAAGAGTACCCCCCATTGAGCTTATTCCGATGTAGCCCTGAATGCCAAACGTGGAAGGAATAATGTAGCTTATGCCCTTCCAAAAAGCCGGAATGTTGCTTTCGGGCCAGCTTACTCCCGACATAAAGAGGAATGGACCAGAAGTGAAAACCACAAGAAGCATCACGTTCTCTCGATAACGCACAAAGCCGGAGAGCATCATTCCGAAGAAGATACAACTGAGAATATAGGGCAACATAAAGAGAAGCAGCGTCAGGGGGTCATACATTTGAGTGAAACTGAAGAACTTTGGCACCGCCAAAGTTATGTAAGCAGCCATCACACAGTATATCATGAAGTAGCACAACGACTTTCCGAACACTATACGGAATATGCCATTGTAATGCCTGCTCACCGGAACAAGCTCCTTATAACGGTTGTTCTCGCGTGCCGTTCCGGCCATAATACCTATACCCAGCAGTAATGTCTGCTGCAAAATCAACATCAACACAGCCGGCAAAAGAAAGTTTCCATAGCCTCCTGTGGTATTGAACATCTGCACGTCGTCAACCTTCAGCGGACTCGTATTCAGCTCATCGTCGCGCTGAGTCGTTCCTCCCGACTGCGGAATCTGTATCTTTGTGCTCATGGTCGATGCCACCGCCTGCGCCGCTTTGTAGATAGCCTTGTACGAAAGCATTGTACTCATGTCGCAATACACTCCTACGTGGGCCTGATCGCCCCGTCCCACCCTTGTGGAAAAGTCGGACGGAAAGTAGATTATGCCCCTTGCCACCTGCCGTCCCACCAATTCGCGGGCCTCGTCCATACTCGAACAATAATAGCTGACGCTGACATCGGGCGTTCCGTCGAGCTTTAACAGAAACTCACGGCTGGGCTGCGAGTGGCTCATGTCTACCACAGCCACTGGCACTTCACGCACCACCTCATTGTTGTATATCCAGGAATAGAGCAACGGATAGCCCAACGGAACAAGAATCATGAAGATAAGGGCACCTTCGTCCATGAATATGTTCTTCATCTCCAGCCACCAAATGTAGCACATGTCACGTAATCCCTCGGCTATTTGCTGTCCGAATGTCTTGCTGTCGTTACTCATTCTTTGCGTGATGGATTAAGGAATGTAAACGTATTTAAGCCAAGCCTTGCGTATGTGCCATAGCACCAGCATTGGCAAACAGGCCATAATAACCAAGCATCCCACGTTCCAGAAGGCATCAACAAGCGGAAATCCATTGAAGATGCATATCTGGTAAATCATGTAAAAATGCCTTAGAGGAAACATTTGGGCTATAGCCTCGATGATATTGTCCATAGCGTAGAGCGGGAAAGTGGCCCCACAGAGTGAGAATCCCAATACTGCCCACAGCGAACAAAGACTCATCGACATGCGGAGCGATGGCATCAGCCCGAACATGAATATGCCGAAGCCCTGCGCTGACACAACAGTGAGCAGGCTTAGCAGCAATATTGGCACCAATCCTCCAGAATGCGGGAAGTTGAGATAGCCGTAAAGATACCACATATAGGCCAGGACTATGGTGAGGAAAATTAGGAACTGAGGCAGTATCTTACCCAAAACAGCCAAGTGTATGTTGCCTCCGGCCATCTTCATGAGCTGCCTTGAGCGGCGAAACTTTAGCTCAGTGCCCAGACTATAGGCCGTAATCAGGAAAATGAACATCATCAATATGCCCGGCACCATTATGGTACTGAGATACACATTATAGTTCATCCACGGATTGCCTATCATGTGAAGGTCTATCGTTATGGGCTGAAGGAAAGTGCTTATCTCTTCTGACGTTTTGCCAATTGCCGACAATTTGGTTATACCAACACTGGCAGTGGTGAGCGTTGTTATGGTTTTCAGGTCGCGGTAGAGCATGGAACTGGCCAGCATAACAGTGCCATTGTAGTAGAAAGCCACATGGGGCTGGCGGTTGGCAAGCAGCTTTGCCGTTGTGCCTTTAGGCAGATAGAGGTAAGCAAGCACCTCTCCCCGCTGCATGGCCTGGCGCGCTTGCCTCACATTATTATAATAAGCAACCACCCGAGTGGTCTGGAAGGCATTGAGCCGGCGCACCATCTGGCGTGTAGTAGACGTATTGTCGAGGTCCACAATGCCCACCGGCATCTTTTCGGGTTGGCCCTCGTTGAGCATGGAAGTAAAGAAGATGGTAACCACTATCGGGAACACCACCATGCAGAAGGGGTAGATCGGATTTCTGCGCATGATGCCAATCTCCCGCAACATTATATGGTATAGCCTCGAAAGTGCCGTCTTCATCACTTCAGTATCAATGACATGCCGGGTCGCAGACCGTCTATCTTGGTTACCGGACGGGCCTTAACCTCAAATGTTTTCAGGTCGTAGTCGCCATTGGTCTTGGTAGCTTTCCACGCCGCATAGGTGCCTTCGTCCTTCATGTAGTACACTCTCATCTTCAGGTTCTTCTTGAAGGCGGGCACATAGGCAGAGAAAGTATCGCCCACTTTCATTCCGTTCAGCTGGTCTTCACGCACATTGAAGGTTCCCCACATGTCGTTCATGGTGGCAATGGTCATGATGGGAGAGCCCAGTCCCACAAGTTCGCCCACCTTGGGATACACATCTGTTACCTCGCCATCGGCTGTAGCAAGTTGCACTGTCTCCCTAAGCAGCGCATTCACCACTCCTACGGCATGGCGTGCAGCCTGGGTTTGCTTTTCGGCAGCGCGTCTTTCTTCTTCCCGCTTGCCGTTTTTTGCCATCTCCCAAGTGCTCTTTGTGGCCGCAACTGAAGCCTCGGCAGCCTTGAAACTTGCCTGTGCCTCGTCGCGCTTCTGCTGGCTCACCACTCCCTCCTTGTAGAGTTTCTCCAAGCGTTGGTATGTTTTCTGGGCTATGTCACGTGCTGCCAGCGACTGCTGATACACGTGATAGGCACTCGAAATGGCCTCGGCGCGGTTGCCGTTCTCGGCCAAGTCGCTCAAGGCTTTGGTGGCTTGCTCGGTTGATTCAGCCACTTTCTGCTGCGCTGTGGCCTCAGGCACTTCCAGAATGGCCAGGGTGTCACCCTTGCGCACATAGTCACCCTCTCTTACTCTTATTTCAACCACACGGCCGGGCAGCTTGCTCGACACCCTGTACTCGCCCACTTCCACTTCGCCCTGTATCACGTCGGGTTCACGCTTTATGGTGAAGTAGCCTATCAAGCCTACTATGGCCACCACACATGTGAAGCCAAACACGGCCAGAAGTATGTTGTTGTGCTGTTGTTTTGCGCTCATAGCTATTTTGGTTTTTGTTAATAGGAACAGGAGTAAGGCCTCCTTCTGTTATCCGGAAATTATGTTTTATCTTAGCTGTCCGAGGGCTTTTCTGAGGGCAACTGTGCTCTCCACCACGCCAATCTCGGCATCAATATTCTGACTTTGGGCCTGTTGCCAAGCCGTTTGTGCCTCCATCACCTCGGTAACAGTCATCACTCCCTCCTTGAAACCAAGGTTAGCGCAACGCAAATTCTCCTCAGCGCTGGTCAGATTCTTACGTGCCATGTCCAGTTTCTTACGTGCTTCTTTCAGTCTGAAGCGGCTTTGGTTTATCTGTAGGTCTATCTTCTCGTCCATGTCGGCCAGGGTCAGGTTGGCAATGGCAGTGGCAGCCTTGCTCGCACGTATCTTGTAGCGACTCTCAAACCAGTTCCACACTGGCACGTGGAGGGTGACTCCCACGTTCCAAACGCCCTTAAACTTGCGCTCAAAGCCGTTGAACACGTTTGGATTGCTGAACAAGTAGCCGCCGGTAAGGGCCAAATGGGGCATGTATTCGGCCTGAACAAGCTTAGTTGCCTGCTTACTCATGTCTACTGCGTTCTCAAGCAGGCGTATTTCGGGGCGGTCGTGGCCGCTGATGGTATCGCTTGCAGACACCGAAACGGCCGAGGCGAAGTTGGGATTGTCCTCATCGGCGAGGGTGATATCACTGTCAATGGACAGTCCACACAACTGACAGAGCAGCATCTTGGCCAGAGCCACGCCGTCTTCGGCCTGGGTCAGCTGCATCTCGGCAGTGTTTTGGGCCACGTCTACCTTTAGTCCGTTGGCCTTGGTTGCCACACCTTCGGCTATCATCTTATGCACATCGCTGTTCAGTTTCTTTACCAATTCGAGGTAACTCTCGGCCAATTTCTTCTTATGTTTTACCGAAACCACCGTCCAGTAAGTATTATCTATGCTGTAAATGGTGTTCTGCAAGGTGTAGTCGGTAGCGTTATCGGCCATCCGTTCGGCAATTTGCGTCATCCGGTTCATTGCCGTTATGCCTCCGCCCATATACAAGGGTTGCGTCACCATTACGGCTCCGCTCCATATATTCTTAGAATCGGTGCGGAAAGCATTGCGTATGTCGTTGCCAATCTCATTGCCACGGTCGGCCAAAGGCTGCGATATCTGGGCCATTCCCGAACTGAACTGCTGCGCAATGGCCTGTGCTTGCTCGGGGGTAAACAAGCCACTCTGCATCATTTGCTGCAATACCGAGGCCGAACCTGCCGTAATATCGCCAATGGTATTGGTGCCAAGGCTGCTGAAAAAAGACTTCTGGGAGTTGTTCAGTATTGACACCTCGCGGCTGAAGTACTGGTAACCGCCTATGGCATTGACGTGAGGCAGGTACTTTGTGTGTGCCGCCTTGCGCAGATTGGTGGTCATCTGCTGGCTCGTCTTGGCTATATTGAGTTGCTTATTGTTTTGGAGTGCCATCTGTCGGCAGTCTTCGAGCGTCAGCACGTGCTGGGCCGAAGCCGAAGAAGCTATAAAGCATGAAAAAAGAATTACTGTCAGTCTGTTCATTGACTTCATGTTCTGAAATGGAAACATGGTGCAAATTTAACGCATTTTTTCCATTATTGAATACTGATTAATAATAAAAAAGGTTATGAAGGCGAAATTACTCAGCATAGATATGTCCGCCATTGCCACGCCAAAGGATATTAGCAATAATGCCCACTGGCCGATTACAGGCCGAAAACTTGGCCTAAGGCTTTTATTTCGTTGCCATATTTTGTATCTTTGCGGTTGGTTTCGGTGGGCGGTTTGCTTGCTTCTGAAACCGGAATCAATCTTTGAAAATCCCCCTTCTTTATCGTAAAGTCGTTACGATGCTCTCGTAATCCGATTACAGAAGTTCCGTAATCGTGTTACGGAACTTTCGTAATGCCATTACGGGACTTCCGTAACGAGATTACGGGAGTGCCGTAACACAATTACGGCCATTACCCTGCAAAGCAAACTATAAATTACGGCAAAAAGAAGGTGGTTACTGCCCATGACCTAAGCCCACATATAGCGATGCATAAAAAAGGCCTTTGGCCCGTCATCACGACGAACCAAAGGCAAAAAAAGAATGTATATGAAATAAAAAAAAGTAAGCAATCAGATTATCTTACGGCCACTTTCACGCCGTTGACCACGTAAATGCCTAATGGCAAATCAATGGTGCGATGCTCTCCCTTGGCCATATCAGCTCGGGCTACTACCTGTCCGGCCACATTGCTCACGCTGAGTTGGGCGGCGCTCATGGCCTTAACGCTGATAAAGCCCTTGCCAACGGCTATCTGCAAACCAGCGTTTCTGTCGGGATTGATGCCGGAAATGCCCGTAGGTTCTGAGAGGTCAGTGTCGCTAAACACCACTGTGGCCTTGACCGATGAGCCTGTTGCGGCCGTGGTTGTATAGTAAGCACGGAACGGACGTATGTTTACGTTGCTGTAGTTCTGCAGCTGTCCCGACTTCCAGAAATAGTCTTTAGAGAAATACCATAGGTCATCGGCCTTGTCGGGTTGTATCCCGCTGTAGGTGCCTATTGCGGTCCAGGCATCCTCTTTTGCACGTATCAGCTCGCTGAGAGATACTTTTCCGTCATTCACAGTGCCGGTACTGGCAAAGCGTGCGCCTGCTATGGTGAACGTAAAGCCCGTATTGGCCGAGGTGACATAGTAGGGCTGGTTGGCATAGGCTGTGCCTTCGTCAACTGGTTTAGCCCGCATGGCGTAGGTAATTTCCTTGCCCGAGCCCGAGGCTACACTGGTAACTTCGCCGAAACCCGTTATGTCGTGGAAGCAGATGGAGTTGTCCACGGCATCGGCTGATGTCTTAAGATAACCTTCTTTGGTCAGGTTCACGTCGAAAGGAAGCACCGAAGTCATGTTCTTTACCTCAGCTTTTGGGTTTCCTGTCTGTCCGCTCACGGTTCCCTTGCGCTCATATTTGGCGTGGCGTGTACCGGTAACGAAGCTGTAAGGGGTGAAGAACGGCTGCTGGTCGCACACCACCACGTCGCCCACGGCCTCATATTCGCCACTACGTTTGGTTATTGTGTTCTCCACGTTGCGGGTAAATCCTTCGGGCATAAAGTAGAGACAGTTGTCGGCTGTGCCCTTATGGAAGGCGTCCCAGTGGTTCTCGCCGTCGGTAGTCTCACTGGTAACAGCAGTCAGATTGCTCATGTCAACATAGAGAATGCCACGATATGGGTCGTCAGCAGTAAAGCCATAATAGTTCTTTTCGGCAAGAGCGGCCTTTATTGCCTCTATAATCTCGGTGTTGGTGAGTACTCCGTAAGCCGTCTCCCTGGTGCTTTCAGACTCTGAACTCACTGATATGCCCACGTAGGTGTGCTCGGTGTCGAGCGTGGAACCATCAGAACCGATCGAGCTAGTAGTCTTGCTCGGGGCGTTCTTCAGCGTCTCAGTGTAGATGGGAGTGATGGTTATGACTGGCTTTTCATTTTCCACCACGGGCTCAACCGTTATCTCATAGTAGCGGTAGTCTATGTGCTTGGAGCCCAGTCCGGCTGGCATAATCTGGAAAGTTGGCTCATCGGCAGAGTAAACATATACGGTCTTGCTCACATTATCGGCCAGACTCACAGCTTCGTATTTAGCTTCCGCCTTGTCGAAGCCGTTGTCCTTGAGCTCTGAAGCAGTGCCATTAACCACCTCTTCAATATTGGTTGCGAGCAGTTTCTGGGTTCCGGCCTGTGTGGCATTGACGCGTGCGGCGGGCCATGGCTCTGCTCCGAGGTTGAGATAGTCACCCTCGTTGGCGGCACTGTTAACGAGATAAAAGTTAGAATAACCGCCACGTGAGGTGCTGTTGTTGTTCTGCCCCGTGGTGTACCATAAGGTTTTCTCCTCGTTTTCGGCCTCACGGAATACTATTGAGTACGGACTCTTGGCGTTCTTCGGTACAAGAACCTTAACCGGATTGCCGTTATTGAAGTTGTAATTGAGTGATGTTACCTCGTTGCTGCCCACAGTCTTGCCATCGATATCGGCAGCTACTTGCAGCGTTTGCACCTCCGGATTGAGCGGAAGTATGGTGAGGTTGACGTTGTACAGGGCAACAGAGCCCGGCGTCAGGCCCTCTATCTTGAAGTGGAGAGCGTCGTTGTTGTAGTCGTTAAGGCTCACAGTGGCTGTCGGAGCTGTGCTTGTAAGGCTTCGTTCACCGTCTGTGGCCGTGCCATTATCCTCCCTATTGAAGACAGTAGCGGTGAAGTCGGCGGCGGTATAAGATGGTGTTGTGGTTGTGATTACCTTCTGCAAGATAGCGTCAGAATTACCTCCAGTAGAGGTATATCCCCAATTGGTGCCACCATAATAAAGATATTTTGTACTATTATTAACATTGTAGCTGAGTCCATAACCAGACCTTGAATCATATCCCCAATAGCTTACTGTTTCCCTCAAATATAAAGAAGCACCCGTTACATTTGCTTGATACAGATAGTAACCACCACTCTTCAGCGTGTAACCATTACCGTCATAGTTAATAGTAAACCTTGTAGCTTGATTTATATCGGTAACGTTTGTTCCGGCATTATCGGTTCCGCTGATGCTAAGATAATTGCCAGCACTTGTACCTATTATTATAACGTCGCCATTAGAAGCTGCAGACGGAGTGTAATCGGTATAAGTCGGAGCCGAGGAACCTGTCCCTACATTGCTCCTAAGGAAGTTAACCGAAGCTCCTGTGAGGCGGAACTTATGCGGGGCCTCAATGTAGTAGTCGCCATTAGCGGCAGCAACGAAGTACTGATCACCATCAACGGTTACTACTTCGGTTTGCTTCTCGCCGGTGGAGCTAACCACATTAACTTCCTGACCATCGGTTACTACACGGTCGCGATCGAACGACCAGTAGCTATTATCCTTGTCATTGTAAGAGAATGTACCAAGATCGAGCAGTCCTGTGTGTATATCCACTCCCCCGTCGCCATTAGGTACCTGACCCGTAAAGGGCTGATCGATAACATAGGTTACCTGTAACGACTTCAGAAGCAGGCTGTAGCCAGCATCGGTTGAGTTGACATTCACTCGGAAATAGAGCACATTTGAGCCATTGGACAGGGTCTTGTCCAATTTGGTATTGGTGCTACTAACGGCGAAAAGGTCGTCATCATCGTATACTGGTGCCCCATCGGCATCGTAAACATATTGCTGTATTGTAGGATCTGTGGCCGTAGAGTTTGCCGGATCAAACTCCATAGAGTAGCGAGTGAAACGGTATCCCTTAGGAGCAACTATAGAAAAGTAGCAATATTCTGTACGAGAGCCACTGTCGAGCAATCCATTCCAGAAGCCAAGATAGTGGGAATCGCTGTCAAACAGCATATTATTGGTGTTCTGGGCAAACACTCCCGCCCCTTTAGTACTTAGCTCTGCGGTGTTGGAAGATATAAGTTGAACATGAGCTATGTCGTGACGTAAGAAGCCAAAGAACTGCTTTGTCTTGTCAGCACCACTTGCACCGTTTGAGAATAGCTGATGACTCGAGTTGTAATCGAGCGATATTGTGGTGCCAAGTTTACTGTTTATATCTACGCTTACAATGCTATAGGCTGCCGAAGAAATAAAACTCTTGTTGCCTTCAGCATCTATCGCAATGGCCCTAAGCGTGGTTGACTCGCTTATAGTGATGGGACCGGTGTAAAGAGTGCTTGACTCTGATGGCACAGAGCCATCGGTTGTATAGTAAATCTTGGCCCCTTCGGTATCGCAAGTCAGCTCAACAGTCTGCGCAACTGAGTAAGTTCCGGGGTTGACAGAGAACTTAGGAGCCTTTACAGCTGTATTACTCTGTAGTGCTGTGGGCTCAGAAGTGGTGTGATAGCTGCCTTCCGGACTCGGCGAATAGCTATAAGCTCCGCCGGTAATGGTGGAAAGAGGCAGCGAAACGAACTGCATATCGTAGCCACTATTGCTCGAGTTTTCCTCATAAAAGAAAGCAACGTCGCCTTGATTATCAAGAACCATCGTAGAATACGCCGATGTGGTGGTACTGACCTGATACTTTGACCATCCGGAAACAAAGTCAGAAGGTGAATCATAGTCAGTTTCGGCAGTCAAAGGCTTCCAATAGATGCTGACATAATAACGTTCAGCATTGGCCGGAATTGACTGAAGCAACACGTACATTTGCTTTCCGTCGGTGTTGCGTTGAGCAGGAACGAGGAGAATTTCACCATTACATGACGCTCCATATACCTGTCCTGATATGTTGCTGGAGCCTGATGTGGCCGTAGCACCCCACGAACCGGAGCCGCTAAGTTCATCAGTGAAGGTGAAAACATTGTAATATCGGCCTTGATTAAAAGTGCGACAGCTAAGAAGAATATTGCCATTGGGCAGTTCTTCCACCTTGCACTCGTCACCGGCAGGTGCCGGCATAGCGCTGATTCCACCTAGATAGTTCCATGTTTCGCCAAAGTCGTCAGAGTAAACTACACGGCTTCCACCATTGTTTGAAGTAAGATTAGAAGCTTGAATTCGTGTGTTTACAGCAGCATAAATACGATAATAACTTCCTTTCTTTACGATAGTACTCTGTATCATCCTTCCGCTTGAGAAGAAAAGATGCTTCAAATACTCATCATTTTGGTAGAGCTTGTCTGTTATATCACTCGTTGCCCATGTCTGGCCATTGTCAGTACTCACCGAACGGGCAACCCTTTGGTAAGTGCTTCCAAAGAATCCAATAGTACCAGCTGGGTCCATCAGCAATATGGCACCACTCTCTCGGTCGACCACAGTAGAAGCATCACCAAAAGCATAGGTGTAGTCTGAAGCATTACTGTTGCTCTTTAGAACTGTCTGCTGTGCCCCCCAAGTAGCCCCATTATCGGTAGATTTCTTCGCAATAATGTCAAGAGACGATCCATAACCTATATCTCCTGTACCGTAACGAAGGTCACTGAATGCCATCAAGGTGCCGTCGTTAAGGCGTGCTATTGATGGAATTCGGTAGCGGGTTGAGCCATTATCGAACACCGTTATCTTCTGTATCGACGTGGCTTTGGGCTGTGCCAACGCTGTTGTAGCGATACATAAAGCGGATAAAAGAAAGAATGTAAAAGTTTTATTCATGCTTGATTCTGAAATGTTTTCTGTATCTCTGGCGAGACAATGACTAACGTTCTTAAACCGATGCAACACAATTATGGCTGGAAAAGGAGTCTGGAACATTTGAGTTTCAGGCTGGATTTCCAGCCATAATCCTTATTATTGCATCATTGTAGCTTCATCATTCGTCCCAAGTCTGAAGCTTATCAGAGCTCCAGTGGCTTGAGTTCTCTTCCTCCTCATCGCCCCACGGATTGTGCTTTGACTCAGCATCGTTGTCTTCAGGCTGCGATACGGTGTCCATAATGTGCGTGTCGACAATCCTAACGTATTCTATCGAAGGGGAATAATATTTGCTTTTCATTGTTCGTATGTATTAATTTATTTCACAACTACCTTAACGTTGTTCACTATGTATACTCCCTTTGGCACGCTAACCGTTAGGGTTTGGCCTGCATTGAGGTTACTCTTAGCTACCAGTTGGCCAGCAAGTGTGTACACTCCAAGGATATCAGCCGAACTTGCTGTGGCTGTTATGGTTCCCACACCTACACTGAGAAGCAGACTGTTCTTGCCCTCTGCCACGCTGCTAATGCCTGTTGGCACCACGTCATCACTGCTAAAGACTACAGTTGCCTTAGATTCGGTCGACTTATCTGTCGTAGTGAAGTAAGCGCGGAATGGGCGAACATCTACAACATTGGTGCTCTTTAAGTTACCGGACTTCCAGAAGTAGTCCTTGGCGAAGTACCAAAGCTGATTATCTATTGTAGGTTGAACTCCACAGTATGTACCAACTGCTGTCCAAGTACCCGATGTTCGAGTCAGTTGTTCATTTGGTGTGGCACGGAATTGTGCACCGGCTATATTATAGGTAAATCCGTTTTCAGTCGTAGTTACATAATATGGCTCATTGGCTTTGGCAACAACTGCGTCGGTAATAGGCTCAGCAACGACTGCATAAGTAAGTTCTCCTGCATCGCAGGGATGTACACTTGTCAGGCCACCTGAGCCGGTTATATTATGATATGTGACTGTGTTGTTGACCACATCACTGGCTGATTTCAACTTGCCATTACCGTCGAGATTTACATCAAACGGCAATACTACAGCCATATTCTTAACTGTGGCCTTTGTATTCTTGCCTTGTACCGTTCCCTCTCGGGTATAACTTACGGTGAAAGATCCTGTTTTGAAGTCGTGTGGCGAGAAAAATGGTTGCTGGTCGTAGACCTTTATGTTGCCAATTGCTTCAAAACCATCTGACGTTTTGGCAATTGTGTTGGTTACATTCTCACGGTGGAAGCCTTGATACATAAAGTAAAGGCAGTTGTCTGCTGTTGACTCATCGAAGGCTTTTGTAAACTGTGCATTGTCAACCCCCTTTAGTTCGCTCATGTCAATGTACAGAACTCCACGAAGGACATCATTTTTCAGGAACTCGATATTTTGCGAATTTGCAGATATTGCATCCTTTATTGCGTTCACGACCTGCTCACTTGTAAGATAGCCAAGAGCCGTTCCTTTTTCTTCGCCTGCAAGTTTCGCCGTCACTTTAACACCAATGAATGTAACAGCCTCGCTCATATCATCGCCATCAGAACCAACAGATGTAGTATTGTGGTTCTGACTCTTCAACGTAGAAGTATAGATTGGAGTAAGCGTAACCACAGGGTCCTCCTTCTGCTTCTTGCAAATCACTTTGAGTGTATAATAGCGGAAGTCGATGTTCTTTTTGCTTATGCCAGCTTCCTTAAGTATATTAAATGTTGGCATATCAGCAGTATAGATGTAGAATTCCTTTGATTCTAAACCGTCAATAACAATCTTTGCCTCTCCGTATTTAGCCTCAGTCTTACTGAAAGGAATATCTTCCAAACGCTCAGCCCTATCAGTATCGTTAATCTTATTGATGTTGTTAAAGAGCAATTTCTCAGTTCCAGCCATATCAGAAGACACACGATCTCCTGGGACTTTACCTTTAAGCTCCACGTTTAATGCCACATCTGTATCGCCGCCATTGTCAGCAGAGCTGTTTACAAGGAAGTAATTGGAATATCCACCCGTTGATTTGTCAGTATTATTTTCGTTAACTCCTGAATCATACCAACGTGTACCCTCTTCATTATGGGCATTTCTGAAGACAACAGAACATTCTGTTTCAGTAACATTAGACGGTACAATTACAGTTACATCATTACCACTATTAAAATTAAAGTTCTCGGAAGTAAAGCTCGTTGTGTTAGCTATTACATTGCTTCCTGTTTTACTTGCTACTGAAAGATTATGCAGTTCAGGGTTCAAAGGTAACAATTTGAGATTCACTCTATAAAGCGCCACTTGTCCGTCGGAAAGCCCTGAAATGTTGAAATGAATGGCATCATTGTTCAAATCAGTCAAAGTAACAGTACCTTCGTTATTTTCACTGGTCAGATTTAATGTACCGTTTTCAATAACAGCATTGTTTTCGCGATTGTATACAGAAGCTGTAAAATTGCCACCTGTATAAGATTCACCAGGAGTAATTGTGGTAGTAGCTATCCGTTGCGTTAATATTATAGTTGAACCATTGTTTGAAGCTGACCATCTTTCATTATTGAAATACAAATAACGACCAGAACTATTTTTCAATTTTCCATCATCAGATAATGTCCAAAACCAATAATAGCTGGTGCCAGATGTAGCTAAACTAAGAGTATTGTATACACTCACACATAAATAATAACCACCTCCACTGATATAATAGCCATTATTACCCTTTGTGAATGTCCAAAGTGTTGCAGACTCAGCATCTTTACTAGAGGCTAGTGAGCCACTATTAGCATTAAGATAATATCCGGCACTGTTGGAAATACGATACTTTCCACCATCTGTTATTTCAGAAGCCTGTTCCCATGTGTATGTAGTAGTGGAAGTTCCTTTTTCTGTAGCATCGCTTTTAAGGAATTGCAACGATGCTCCAACAATACGGAATTTCTCCGGTGCCGATACGAAATAGTCACCTTCAGCATTAACTACATTGAAATAATCGTCTTTCTCCTCTACTGTAGCAACTTCTGGCACTGTTTCTGTTTTCCCATTATATAATATAGCACCTTGTGTATCGGTAATACCTGTTGTTTGATCGAAAGCCCAATGGGTTCCATTGTATGAGAACTGCCCCATATCAAGCAAACCTGTATGTATATTTTGGTCGCCTTCTGTGCTCGGTACCGTAGCCTCAAATGGTTGATCAATTACATAAGTAAGCTTCAAAGACTTTAGATAAAGTTTTACAGCAGTAGTACTTGAGGAAACATATTTATCTCCAAGATCATAGCAGAAATAAATAACATTTGTTCCATTACTAAGATTTACATCCCATTTAGACATATCCTCAGCCACGGTGGTGCTGGTTGAAGTAGCAACAAGCGTATTTTCTGAAACTGTATATTGTGTTACTGTGGTTCCGGCTGTAGATAACGAACCATCAATTTCCATTTGGTAGCGTGTGAAACGATAGCCTTTTGGTGCCACAACTGCAAGATAAACCACAGAATAGTGTTGGGCCCAGTTACCAACCTCTAACTGCCCAGCATCGTTGAAATACAAATCGTTAGCCATTTGAGCAAATGTACCTGTTCCATCTGACTTCAACGTAGGCTCATTAGCCGACAACAACTGTACATGAGCTATGTTATGGCGAATGAATGAATACCAACTACCAGTAGCACCATTACTATAAAGATGATGACATGATGATTTGTCGATGGTAATTGTTGTACCAGTCTTACCTTCTGTTTGGGCACTTAGAGCCGAAGAATAGCTTAGCCCGAAGAATGCTAAAAGTACAATCCAAAGATTTTGTTTTAGTCTACTTTTCATATCAAAAACAGATTAATAATAAAATAATGTAACAATACAAAGATTTCGAAAATGCAGAAACGCAGTTGCGTAGGGCCATTACAGCCCCGCAACTGCAAGATTGGGCAACACAAAAGTTCACTTTGTTCAATCCCATTAGTTGAACAATAGCTTGATTAGAAAATGCTTCCATGACTGTCATATCGATAATATCGGTTATGGCGGTTGTCTTTTCTATTCGCAGAGTAATAAAAACACAAAGCCCGGATAAATGGAAAAGACATGCAGAAGCAACTGCCGCCAAGCCCACGATGGGTCATTGTGCGGTCGCGGAGCTCCCCATATTTAGCGACCTTTACTCTAAATTCGGTTTAGTTAAATATGCTGTAAGAAACAGGAGGGCGTGGGGAGCAGATGGAACTTATCTCGGTCTCAGGCCTTCGCATTGCCCAACCCAAGAGATAAGCAACACGAGCCACCCACGCCTTATATATTATATTCTACGCTCTAAGTCACATTAGAGCGCAGAATATAAGTGTCGTAAATGCCGGTTGCAACATCTTTTTGGGTTTAGAGTCAAATTTGCGAAGTTTGAGAACCAAAGATGTGGCGTCCGATAACGTCCTTTGAGAAACCACAACAGCATTTATGCCATCACGGCAACTCGTTTCCTCAATGTCCGGAAAGCAAACCTTTCGGTAAGCAATCCGACCGCAAAAGTAAGCAGTTTTTCCTTTCCCACCAAAAATTATTTACAAAAAAAAACTGTTTTCCTAATTTTAGCATATAGTCAACATATTAATGTAAAAAACCGTTTTGAATCACAAATGAGCCCGATTCACCAAAGAGTTTTGGCCCCATTAAAGTCATATCTACAGCCGAAGGGAAACCTTTCGCCCACACATATATAATAATATGTTGCAATTCTACCACATCATCTGTTTCGACATTTATCTACATTTTCACTCCAAAAGCTATCCAACATTGCAAAAAATAAGTAACTTTGCAAACAGATAAAACAAAAAACGAAACGACAACAATGCTGATTGACTTCAAAAACGTTAGCGTAAGCCGCGACGGAAAAGCTGTATTAAGCGGAGTAGACTTCCACGCTGACGAGGGAGAATTTATCTACCTTACCGGCCGTGTGGGCTCTGGAAAGACCACATTGCTCAAGACTTTCTACGCCGAACTGCAACCCGACGAGACCGAAGGGGGCAGTGTGGCCACCGTTTTGGGCCGCGACATGCTGCGGTTGCGCCGCCGCGAGGTGCCGGCACTTAGAAGAGAGATGGGCATAGTGTTTCAAGATTTCCAGCTTCTGGCCGACAGAACGGTGGAACGCAACCTGGAATTTGTGCTCAAAGCAACGGGATGGAAGCGCAAAGACGAAATATCGGAACGCGTGCATCAGGTTCTCAACCTCGTGGGAATGGAAGGAACGGAGCAGAAAATGCCCCATGAGCTGTCGGGAGGAGAGCAGCAGCGCGTGGCCATAGCACGGGCTTTGCTCAACGAACCTAAGATAATAATAGCCGATGAGCCTACTGCCAACCTTGATCCGGAGACGGCCCGCTCCATCATAGCATTGCTAAAGGATGCCTGCACACGTGGAGCAACAGTGGTAACCACAACCCACAACCCGATGATACTGCAGGAATTTCCGGGCATTGTCTACCGTTGCGAGGACGGAACACTGAAATGTCAGACTCAATCGGAGCCAATAGAACAGGAAGAAGAAACAGCACAAGAAGAACAAAATAAAGATTCAGAGATATGAAAGTAATGAAATTCGGAGGCACCAGCGTTGGTTCGCCTGAGCGCATGAAGAGTGTGGCCTCACTGATTACCCGTAGCGGAGAGCCTGTTTTTGTGGTTCTCTCGGCCATGAGTGGCACCACCAACTCGCTTGTTGAGATATCCGGCTACCTCTACCATAAGAATCCGGAGAGCGCCAACGAGGTTATCAACAACCTTGAGCTTAAGTACCGTGGCCACGTGGAGCAGCTATATTCCACCGATGAGGCCCGCAACAAGGTGTCCGAATTCCTGCAGAGCGAGTTCAACTACCTGCGTTCTTTCACCAAAGACTTATTTACAAGCTTCGAGGAGCGCAGCATCGTGGCCCAGGGAGAGGTGATTAGCACCCACATGATGGCTGCTTATCTCGAGGAACTAGGTATAAAGACATGCCTCTTGTCGGCTCTCGACTTCATGAGAACTGATAAAAACGGCGAGCCTGACACTGCTTACATACGCGAAAAGCTCAGAGCCCGAATGGAGCAGAACCCAGATTACCAAGTATATATGACCCAAGGATTCATCTGTCGGAATGCTTACGGCGAGGTGGACAACCTGCAACGCGGCGGCAGTGACTACACAGCATCGCTTGTTGGCGCTGCCTTGCCGGCCGACGAGATTCAGATCTGGACCGACATAGACGGCATGCACGACAACGATCCACGTGTTGTAGACCACACTACGGCCATAAGCCAGCTCAATTTTGAGGAAGCTGCCGAGCTCGCTTATTTCGGAGCAAAGATTCTTCACCCCACTTGCGTACAGCCGGCAAAGTACGCCGGCATCCCGCTCAGACTGAAAAACACCATGGACCCCGATGCTCCGGGCACAATAATAAATAACGATACCGTGCACGGAAAGATAAAAGCCGTAGCTGCAAAGGACAATATCACGGCCATAAAGATTAAATCCTCACGCATGCTTCTGGCCACAGGGTTCCTCCGTAAGGTGTTCGAGATATTTGAAAGCTACCAGACTCCCATCGACATGATAGCCACTTCTGAGGTTGGAGTGAGCATGACCATCGACAATGCTGCCCACCTCGATGACATAACAAACGAGCTTAAGAAGTACGGAACCGTTACCGTTGATCGTAACATGTGCATAGTTTGCGTTGTGGGCGACCTAGATTGGAGCAATCTTGGCTTTGAAACGCTGGCCACCGATGCCATGCGCGACATACCAGTGCGTATGATAAGCTACGGCGGAAGCAACTACAACATATCATTCCTCATACGCGAGGACGACAAGAAACGGGCCCTGCAGAACCTGAGCCACACGCTTTTCGGCGAATAAAAGATACAATATTAGGATAACAAAACCACAAACACACAAGATGAAAGGAACATTTCCTACAGACAGACTGCAGCAGACACCGACACCATTCTACTATTACGACACGGCCCTGCTGGAGAAAACACTCGCCGAACTGCGCAAGGAGGCTGGCCGCCACGAAGCTTTCAGGGTGCACTATGCCGTAAAGGCCAATGCCAACCCTAAGGTGCTGCAGCTAATAGCTGCCTCTGGGCTCGGCGCTGACTGCGTTAGCGGAGGCGAAATAGAGCGTGCCGTAAAGTGCGGATTCCCTCCAGAGAAGATAGTTTATGCCGGAGTGGGCAAGGCCGATTGGGAAATCGAGCTCGGACTTAGGGTAGGAATATTCTGCTTTAACGTTGAAAGCGTGCCCGAGCTTGAAGTTATCAACCAGCTGGCAAGCCGCATGGGCAAAGTGGCAAAGGTGTGTCTGAGGGTCAATCCCGACGTAGGAGCCCATACTCATGCCAATATCACCACCGGACTGGCCGAAAACAAGTTCGGCATAGCCATGGCCGACCTCGACGATACCATAGAAGAAGCCAGCCGAATGAAGTCAGTCGAACTCGTGGGACTGCACTTCCACATTGGCTCACAAATACTTGACATGGGCGATTTCGCAGCTCTCTGCAACCGCATCAACGATTTGCAGGACCAGTTGGACCGACATCACGTTAGGCTAAGCCACATCAACGTGGGCGGAGGACTGGGAATAGACTACAAACACCCCAATCGCGTGCCGCTACCCGACTTTAAAAGCTACTTCGACACATACGCACGGTGTCTCCGTTTAAGGCCAGGGCAGACGCTGCACTTCGAACTCGGCCGCGCCGTTGTGGCCCAAATGGGCAGCCTTATCACCCGTGTGCTCTACGTAAAGCAGGGCACCGCCAAGAAGTTTGTGATAGTAGACGCCGGCATGACCGACCTTATCAGGCCCGCACTCTACAATGCTTACCACAAGATAGAGAACCTGACGAGCGACGGACCCACTGAAACCTACGACGTGGTGGGCCCCATCTGTGAGTCGAGCGACGTCTTTGCCAAGCAGATAGACCTGAATCAAACCAAGCGGGGCGACCTGCTCGCAATACGTTCTGCAGGAGCTTACGGCGAGATTATGGCCAGTCAGTACAACTGTAGGCCCCTTCCGCAAGGCTATTTGACAGCTGATCTGCCAGCACCAATAAGTCAACCATGACAATAACCATAAGCACAACAACCCTCGTAGTTGTGGCGTTACTGCTCGTTATCGTTGCTCTTACGCCACTTGCCTACCGCACAGGCCGCGTGAAAGATGAGCCGGCACCTGCGGAAGAGGTGCCATTGCCCCCTCTTACGGTGATACTGACGCCTCATAACGAAGCTTTGGCCCTTGAACGCAACCTGCCGGCAATTCTCAGCCAGGACTATCCGGCCACACTGCGTGTGATAGTGGTCTACCGTCACGGCGACTCTGAAGTGGAGGACGTGCTTAAGCGCAATGCCGCCAACGAAAGACTCTACTCCACTTACATACCCAACACTTCACGATACATGAGCCGCGAAAAGCTGGCCATAACCGTTGGGGTCAAGGCTGCCAAGACAGAGTGGGTAGTTCTCACCTCCGCGCGTTGCCATCCTGACAGCCCCGAGTGGCTCAAAACCATGGCCCGGCACATGACTGCCAGCAGAAACCTGGTGCTGGGACCCACATATTTCAACGACGAAACATCAACTTGGCGACGCTTCCACCTTGCACTTACGGGCTCGCGCCTGTTCCATCAGGCTCAGGTGGCTACGGCTTGGGCAACCTGTTTCCCAAATCTGGCTTTCCGCAAGAGCGAGTTCATAGAGCAGGAGGGATTCCGTGGCAACTTGAAGTTTACCCGTGGAGAGTTAGAATTCATTGTTAACAAGTACGCCCGCAATGGTTCGGCGGCCACGACGGTCGATACTGAATGTTGGCTTACCGAGGACGAGCCCACCGATAAAGAGTGGCAGGCCCGCCGACTGTTTGCCATCAACACCCGTAAGCAGCTCTCCGGCGGCATGGCCATTAAGTTAAAAGCGCGCGCTTCGGCCCTATTGATGCACCTTTGGTGGCTGTCTGCCATTGGCTCTACGGCATTTGGAGCCGCCACTGCCGATTGGATAATGACCGGAGCCGGCATTTTGGCCTTCGTGTGTGGCTGGATTCTGCGCTCGTGGTTGGGCGGAAAGCAACTCAATATTATGCGGGCCGAGGTCAGTTCTTGGCGCATTCCTCTGCTGGAGTTGGGCCATAGCTGGGCCAGTTTGATATGGTTGACGCGCTACAATAGGGCCGACAAGCTCGACTTCATTACCCATAAGCTTTGAAAAACAGCCACTGTCAAGACATAAAGACATAAAAGCAGACCGACAAAGACTATGACACAAATGCTCCATTTCGCCCGAAAGCTCAAGAGCGACAAGCTAATGAGCGACTACATTGAGGCACTGACCGGTGAGGTCGGAGCATCTGCCGGCATTGCAATAGGCCATGGGGGCGAGAAGCTTACGGCCCAATCGGTGGTCTGTATGCACAATCCCATGAGTCTGTCGCAACAGTTCCGGGCCCACAGGGCCGCAAACGGCGGTGCGGCAGTAGTAGTAGTGCCCCACGGTGAAATGTCGGTCTACATGCTCTCTCATGAGCATTGGCTCCGCAAAAGGTTGCTAAGGCTGCCAGGAGCGCGCCTACTGCTCAGCAAAGCCGATGCCGTTGTGGCGCTGACCAGTGAGGAAGCCACCCGCCTTGGCCACCTTTCGCCTAAGGCAAGGGTAGTAACCATACCCACTCAGATTTATACGTCGGCTCAAACCACTGAGAACGAGCGCCTGACTTGGACTCTATTGGCCCGCAAGATTGACGATACACGCGCGCCGTTGCTCACCTCGTGGAACGAGATTAAGGCCATGGCCACACTCGTTACCGCAGCTCTGACACAGCCCGACGACACCCCTCACACCTTTCCTGAGGCCCAACTGCAGCTCCTTGCCAACTGCAGCGTCGAGAGTTGGCGCCGGCTTCTGCTCTGCGCCGAGAGCGAAGGCGTGCTCGAACCTGTACTCCTTGGTGCCAAAAGACTCGGAGTGGCGGTGCCGGAAAGCAACACTGCCGAGATAGAACGGTTCGATCTGCGCCACCCTAAATACACCGATACATTGCCAAACGACCACACGCTGCATCCTCATCACAGGCTTTCGTGGCGGCTAAAGAGCGTTTGCGATGAAACTTCGCCCGAACTCAAGGCGCTCTGCACGCTGATAGTGAATGCCAAGATGCTAAAGAATGAACACCGACTGAGCCTGGGCAGCGTAATGAATGTATACGATGCGGTGCGCCATACCGACTATGACGAGGATGAACTCGCCGATTTGCTGAGCCGGCTCCGCCTAAAACGCTTTGCGAGAAGGCTGCTTGGCCTCATAGTTGAACTTACAGGACTGGAAGAAGGCTATCAGCCACTGAAGCCGAAAAAGTCTAAGCCCCAATGGCTTAAGCCGAGAAACTGACTCTGCAACACATCGTTAAGCCGGCACATCCACCGTTATGGCACCAACTAACCATAACGGGCAGCATGCGAAAATCCCTTTTTCGCCAACCCTTTTCATGCATAGCCATTTATGCTTTCACCTTACCGCCAACAGGATGTTATAAGTTCCAATAACAGGCCGGCATCATAATGCATTCAGCCTACAACAATAGAAAAAAGAAAAAACACGCATAAAAATTTTTCTTCTATTATAAAATTTTGTACCTTTGCGCTTGTATTGTCGACCGGAAAATTATACCGGAAGACGATTCCAATCCTATATTAAACATACTTCATTTTACGTAATCGGATTACGGGGCTGCCGTAATCCGATTACAACACTTTCGTAACGACGTTACGGAACTCTCGTAACAGGATTACGGAGCTGCCGTAACGAGATTACGAGACTGTCGTAACAGGATTACGGCAGAATATTCATCAAGCAGCCCCATAATCACCATCTATCATCAGCAAAAATACTGATAGCCTAAATAACTATGATGAATTATTGATAAAATCAGAAATGACGGCCTAAGGCAACCCAATCTACCAACAAAAAAGGCCCCTGTTGTGATGGCAACAGGGGCCTTTGTTATGCCTGCATAAATGGATTCAGCCCACGACGCAAGCCTCACCGGCATGCAGAAGCAAGGCTCCGTCAGAACGTGCAAGGCAAAGCCAAGAGCTGATACATCAGCGTGCGCGCCATGCGCATGTGGCCAGCGTCGTTAGGATGCAGCCTGTCCACCTTGGCATCGTGGAAATATATGGCGCCCTCATCCATGACAGGATAGAGGCCACTAAGCGAATAGAGGTCGACAACGGGCACCGACCAGATGCGGCCTGCCTCCCTAATGCACTCCACATAAGTACTAAAGTACTCGCCACATACGTTTTGATACTCCTCGGTAGGCTGTATATTGCGGTCGCCTGACTCAAAATAGGCTCGGTGAATAGGCGTAAGCAGCACTATCTGCTTAGTGGGATAGCGACGCTTCAGACTGCTAAGGGCGGCATTTATAC
Source organism: uncultured Prevotella sp. (assembly GCA_964623995.1). Classification (GTDB taxonomy): domain Bacteria; phylum Bacteroidota; class Bacteroidia; order Bacteroidales; family Bacteroidaceae; genus Prevotella. The sequence continues at coordinate 29,861 of CAZUWO010000019.1, forward strand.
GTCCGCGGAAAGTGCTCTTGTCCATATTCGGAACGCGTTTCTTTCGCAATTCCATTGCCTTAGGCCTGTGAACGGCAGCCAGAGTGCGCTCTTCGGTCTCCACCCACCAGTTGCCTATAGGCACGCCGGCATTGAAATCGTTGGTTCCTAAGAAGATAATAAAGGCATCTATGTTATCTCCGCAAGCTGCTTGCAGTGAGTCCACCTGGCGGTCCACGTCGTCCCAGCGTCTGCCACTTTTGGCATAGGTGAACGGAGTTATGTCGAGCCAGTCCGAAAGGTAGTTCCACCACTTCTTCACAGAACCGCTATTCTTCGGGTCTGTTATGGAATCGCCAATATAACCCACACGTTTGCCGGCCCAAGGATGGCTTATCAGCTTCTCGGCCTGGGTGGGAGAAGCAAGCAAAAGACACAATAGAAATAAGCTTAAGTAGTGTTTCATTGTTTTGTTGTTTTATATTTAATCTTGTTCGCAATATGTTAAGACAAACTGAAAGGACCTGTTCCGGTCCTCAGTCAGCCTGCTAATGGCTACAGAAATAGCCGCCCCACCTGGAACACAACGGCCGAAACTACCCACGCAAGACACGTGGTGTAGAGGGCAGCAAAGCCCGCCCATTTCCAGGAACCGGTTTCTCCCTTTATGGCTGCTATAGTGGCCACACAAGGGAAGTAGAGCAACACAAAGAGCAGGAAGCAGTAAGCAGTGAGCATTGATATTGGTCCGGCCTGCTCGTAACTTATTCCGTGCAGGTTGGCCACGTCTTGTTGCATCTCCTTTCTTAGTCTTTCATACTTGCCTCCCTCATCATTGTAGCTCTCATCATCGGAGAAGCTGTCATCGTTGCTGTAGAGAACACCCATCGTTGAAGCCACAATCTCCTTGGCTCCTACGCCGGCCAACAAGCCCACATCAAGCTTCCAGTTGAAGCCTTGCGGTGCAAACACGGGCTGAACGGCCTTGCCTATGTGGCCCAAATAGCTCTGTTCCTGCTGCTGTTGCTTGCTGAGCGAACCGTCGTGGGGGAAGTATCCGAGTGCCCATACAATGATAGTGGCCACGAGAATTATTCCTCCCATCTTCTTAAGGTATTGCTTGCCCTTCTCCCATGTATGGCGGAACACTGCCTTTGACGTAGGAAAGCGGTATGGAGGCAACTCCATCACGAATGGAGTATCCTCTCCCTTGGCTATGGTCTTGGTGAAAACCTTGGCCATTATAACAGCCATGATTATGCCTATGGCGTAGAGACTCATCATGATAAGGCCCTGATACTTCACGGCAAAGAAGGTAGCGATAATCATTATGTAGATAGGAATGCGCGCTTCGCAACTCATTAGCGGCAGAATGAGCATGGTTACGAGGCGGGAACGGCGACTCTCAATGGTGCGAGTGGCCATAATGGCCGGTACATTGCATCCAAAGCCCATGATAAGTGGTATGAACGATTTGCCGTGGAGCCCCATTTTGTGCATCAGTTTGTCCATAATGAACGCTGCTCGGGCCATATAGCCGCAGTCTTCCATAAAGGAGATGAAGAAATAAAGTATCAGAATTTGCGGCAAGAACACGATAACGGCCCCCACTCCGTCAATAACGCCGTCTATTAGCATTGCCTTCACGGGGCCCTCAGGCATAAGCGTGCCCAGCTCTTCGCCTATCCAAGACACAAATTGGTCTATCCAGTCCTGCGGATAGGAGCCCAACTTGAACGTAGCGGAGAACATAATGAAAAGGAAAATAAGGAATATGGGGAAGCCAAACCACTTATTGGTGAGTATGGCATCGAGGGTATGGGTTAGCTGATAAGTGTCTTTGTTGTGTCCTGGGGCATATCCGGCCTCCTGAAGGGCTCCATGTATGAAGCCATACTTGGCATCCATGATGGCAGTTTCACTGTCAGTGCCCATCTCTTCCTTAACTCTTGCGGCAGCCTCATCACGGTGTTGCAGTATCTCTTTGGCGTCAGGAAACTGGCTTATGTAGTCTTCTATGTCCTTGTCGTGCTCCAACAGCTTTATGGCCAGATAGCGAGTGGAGAACTTTTGCCTCACGTCGAGCTCCTGCTTCAGGTGCTCCTGCATATCGCTTATACCCTTTTCTATCTCATGACCATGATTTATGTGTACGTGGCGGTAGTGAGGATCGGCTCCCTCAGTACTCTCATACATGCTTATTATGGTATGGAACAGCTCCTTGACTCCGCGCCCCGAGGTGAAGACTGTTGGCACCATGGGCACTCCAAACAGCTCTGAAAGCTTCTGAATGTCGAACTTGTCGCCGCGGGTCTCAGTCTCATCAAACATGTTCAGGGCCACAACCATGCGCACGTGCATGTCTATGAGCTGCGTGGTAAGGTAGAGATTGCGTTCCAGATTACTTGTATCTATCACGTTGATAACCACATCCGGCGTCTTCTCCACAAGTTGTTTGCGCACGTAAAGTTCCTCCGGCGAATAAGCAGAGAGTGAATAAGTGCCCGGCAAATCGACGAGTTCGAAGTGGTAACCCTCAAAGTCGGCATAGCCGGTCTTGGCATCTACGGTTACTCCTGAATAGTTACCAACGCGCTCATGGGCACCGGAGACGAAGTTGAAGAGCGAAGTCTTGCCGCAATTAGGATTGCCAACAAGCGCCCCTGTTATGTTTCTGCCCTTCTTCATGGCCGCATCGGTGAGCTGTTGTGGCGTAAGTGGCTGCTCATCGGGTGAATTGCTGTCCACCTCTATTGTGGGTTGGTCTTCCGGTTGCTCCAGTTTCCTGGCCTCCTCCATGGATATTACGTCGATGAGATCGGCCTCAGAATGACGCAATGACACCTCATAGCCCATTATGCGGTACTTTACCGGGTCCTTCAAAGGTGCGTTAAGGAGCACTTCTATCTCCTTTCCTTTGATGAATCCCATCTCCATTATGCGCTTGCGGAAGCCACCGTGGCCGTTAACCTTTACGATAACGCCCTTCTGTCCTGTCTTCAGTTCTGATAATTTCATGCCGCAAAATTACTTAAAAAAACTGACAACAGTGTTGCAAATGAGCTGTTTAACGAAGCAAATACCTAAAAGTGATGATAGAGT